>CAZKMH010000108.1:0-10147 GCA_964553395.1 uncultured Rikenellaceae bacterium
ATTCCTGAGATCATAAGGCCTGAAATAACAGCATAAAGAAGATGGCCCACCATAACACCATAAAACAGAACAGCTATCAAAAGCTGGCTGACCGGATCAACAGATTTCCACAGGGAGCGCCACCTTCTGAATTTCTTTTTGAAATACTTAAGTTACTTTTTTCTGAGAAGGAGGCTAACCTTGTTTCATTGTTGCCAATAAAGCCGTTTAATGCACGGAAAGCAGGAAGAATATGGAGGATGAAGGAGGAAGAAGCCAGGAAAATCCTTGATTTCCTTGCTGACCGTGGCATCCTGGTAGATGCCGAGCAAAAGGATGATGTCACCTATACCATGCCTCCCCCGATGGCCGGATTTTTTGAGTTCTCAATGATGAGGTACAGGAATGATATAGACCAGAAAACTCTTTCAGAACTTTTCTACCAGTATCTGAATATAGAGGAAGATTTCATTAAAAGCCTCTTTACCCGGGGAGAGACACAGCTGGGCAGGGTCTTTGTTAACGAATCAGTCCTGTCAGGTGAAAATGCCCTGCACATTCTTGATTACGAAAGAGCTTCTGAAGTGATCAAAACCTCATCGCATCGCGGGATTGGAATATGCTACTGCCGTCATAAAATGCAACATCTAGGCAGGAACTGCGATGCGGATCTCGATATTTGCATGACATTTAACGGAAGTGCCGAATCATTGATCCGCCACGGTATTGCCCGAAAAGTTGATGTTTCTGAAGGACTCGATCTTCTGGGAAGAGCAAGAGATTTGAACCTGGTTCAGTTCGGAGAAAATGTCAGGGAAAGGGTGAACTTCATCTGTAATTGCTGTGGTTGTTGCTGTGAAGCACTTATTGCTTCACGGAGGTTTGGTTTTCTGCATCCCGTTCATACAACTGGATTTATCCCGGTTATTTCTAAAGAAAACTGCAAGGGTTGCGGCAAATGTGTTTCATATTGTCCTGTTGAAGCTATGACACTTATTTCTGCAAACGATCCGCATAAGCCTCAAAGGAAGACAGCAAAACTGGATGAGGATAATTGCCTTGGATGCGGAATCTGTTTAAGTGGCTGCAAGAACAATGCTCTCGACCTTAAGTTGAGAAAGAGAAAAATCATTACACCAGTGAATTCAGTCAGCAGGGTTGTAATAATGGCAATTGAGAGAGGCAAGCTCCACAACCTGATTTTCGACAACCGGGTCTTATTCAGCCATCGCGCTCTTGCTGCAGTTCTTGGTGTGATCCTTAAGCTGCCTCCCCTTAAGCAGGTTTTAGCCAGCCAGCAGTTCAAATCGAGATACCTTGAAGCTTTGATAAGAAGACAGAAGTTGGCGTAATGTTAGATCACCAGTACCTTGGCCCCTCTTATCTTTCTTTTCTTAAGTTCTGCTAATGCTATGTTGGCATCCTCAAGCTTGTATTCCTGCACCTCAGGAATTACGGGTATTTCAGAAGCTATCTCAAGGAACTCCCTTACGTCATTCCTTGTTACATTAGCCACACTTTTAATCTCTTTTTCCATCCAGAGGTGACGGGAGTAATCAATATTCAACAGGTAATCCTTATCATTCTCTTCTTTTCTGATTGCATTTATCACCAGCCGGCCTCCGGGCTTAAGGTTTTTCAGGGCTTCAACGACGGATTTCCAGACAGGAGTCGTATCGATAATCGAGTCAAGTTGTTCAGGAACATAATCTGTTGAATCACCAGCCCATGATGCCCCCAGTTCCAGGGCAAATGCTCTTTCATTTTCACTTCTTGCAAATATAAATATTTTGACACCGGGATATTTGTATTTAATTATCTGAAGTACAAGATGCCCCGAAGCTCCAAACCCGGTCAATCCTATATTCTGACCATCCTGAAGCCCGGTGAGCTTTACTGACCTGTAACCGACAGCCCCGGCGCATAACAGCGGAGCAGCCTGAGAATCAGTGAAAATCTCTGGTATTTTATATGTATAAGCCTCAGAAACAGTCATATATTCAGCATAACCTCCATTTGCATCCCTTCCGGTCGCTTTGAAATCGGGACACAGATTTTCTTGTCCGCCTAGACAAAACCTGCACTTCCCGCATGAAGAAAATATCCATGCCACACCAACCCTGTCGCCCGTCTTTAATCCTTTAATATTTTTACCGGCAACGGAAACCTTCCCGATCACCTGGTGGCCGGGTATTACCGGGAAATGCGGTGGTGGAGTCCTGCCTTCAATTTCATCAAGTTCAGTATGGCACACTCCACAGGCGGAGACTTTAACCAGAACTTCATTATCAGCGGGTACCGGGTCTGGAATACTGGTCATGACCAGCGGTTCACTGCTCCGCCCAAGATCTGTCAAGGAATTTAAAATCATTGCTCTCATAGCAGCAAATGGGATAGCTTATATTATCTTTTTCCCCTGTAAATAGGGAATTATTACATCATTTTTGTAATCATCAGTCCCGTCATAGGTTAATGTCACTACCGGGATTCCCGTCAATTTTCTGATTTCTCCGGTCATAGCTTCAGTGACTAACGAGGGACAGCAGAACGCCGGATTTGTTTGCACGAAAAGCGTTATATCAGGATAATTCTCAATTATATAAAATATTTTCAGGATATTATCGTATGATTCCCCCGAGTGATAAGGATTTATATTGAATTTGACAAGGTTTTTCTCAAGCTTTTTAGGGTTGATCACTTTTCTCGGTCCCAGGTATTTTTCAAAATACCTGCAATATTTATCTTCCAGCAATTTAAGGCAGGAACTTATCAGTCTCTGATTGGCTGCTTTAAAATATTCTCCCCTGTCAACTGTCCGGCGTGTGATATTATCAAGTGACATTCTGATAAAATCTGCATAAGGGGTTGTTATAACTTCTCCTCCTGCTTCTTCAATGCAGTGGCTTAACTTTTGATTCATAATGTCATTATCACATACATAGAAATCTCCAAACAGAGCAACCTTTGGTCTGTTACCTTTTTGATATGGGATTCTGTCAAAAATACCAACAACTTCAGAAACAGCTTTATCCATTGATTCAATGCCAAGAAATGCACCTTCAAGAATTTTAACCATTTCCGTCATTGCCTTATCGGTGTCTCCATTGTTCATTTCATAAGGCCTTATTTTACAGGCTGTCATCCTTATCAATCCACCAAGCAGATATGCGAAATAGGCATAATAGCAGGCACTTAACGATATCTCAAGATGCGTTAATAATCCGCTGTATACATGCGCTTTCTCCAGACCCTGCCCCCAATTCTTTAGAATACTTTTAATATACTGGGGATAGAGTCTGATATTACATGAGAGTTTGGTATCGATTACCCAGAGCATGCTGTTTTCCGGCTTCAGGTTATGTTCCCTTATGTATTCGATAAATTCCTGGGCCATAATATTTATCGGCAGGCATTGCCCGGTATTATGCGCCATGCTCTTTTTTATGATCAGTTCGCTTGATCTCATGAGGCGTGCATCAATGCCGATCCTTTTCATATTGGCAACCAGTAACGGTGAAACGATTGGGTCCCACATGGGGAACAACAAGGTTTTACCCGAAATATCTTTTGAGATCTGCGGGAAAATTTCCTTCAGATCGGATACCGGTTTAACATCACTTTTTGAAGCATGATTTCTAAATGAGCGGACAGCAGCCTCAATCCTTGTTTCGTAGCCTATGTTTGAATCATGCTCATCGATCTGGAGGATCAGGTAAGGCTTCTGACAACTTTCGAATATTTTTTTAAAATATTCGATAATAAATGAATCGGGAGCACATTTAAATGCTGTTATCAGTACCGGGTAAAGATTTCTGGTATTTGCGATCATCCTGGCAGCTCCGAGTATCCGGGTAACGAAATACCAGGGTACTTTTTTCAGTAATACTGAAATATCCTCAAGATCTATATCATCCGAAGGGATCATATCCTGATAAAAGGACTTAATTCCCAGGCTGTTAAAGATATCAGGTATACCTTGATTCAGGACCCTGGAAAGAACAATATAGGGTCTCCCGAGCAATACTACGGAAATATCTTTTTCCGGATGAAACTCGTTCCTGAATACTTCGCCATTCTGTTTTTTCCGGGTGGAATAGAAAGACAGAGCCTCATTAAAAGCATTAAGTACCGTAAATAAGCTGATCCCGTTATTCAGGACTGGTTTTAAGCATTGGTACAGTTTCTGTACAACATGATATTTTCCTTTGGGGAAGCTAAGTAACGGAGTCAGGCATTTATCAGGGATATTATTGATCTTCAGAGTATAAACAAGTGATGCACTGAACTGGGTATAGTAGAAATACTGGCTTTCAGTATCTTTTGGCTTATCCATTGTCTGCAGAAGGACAGGCAAAAAGATGTAATCCACTTTCCCGGAAAGATAGACAACATGACCAAAGATCGAATTGATGGGAGAGCAAAATTCTGCTCCTGCCAGACATTTCCCTGTTTTAAGCGGATCGCGGTAGTTTTCACTGGATATTGTCTTTACTGACAGATTGTTGAAGAATCTTTTCCAGAGAGGCAGTTCTTCGAATAAATGCAGGGTAGCAGGTATACCAATTGTAATATTCCGTTTATTGACAGAACCCGGCTCAAACGAAAATATTTTCTTTCTGTTTTCCGGAAGATCAAAACCTGTCCGGTTCCTGGAAATATATTGCTGTGTATCATAATCACGTCCGCAAATAAATCCATAGGCAATCTTTTCGCCCGATACAGTTGTCAGGCTGATGCAACAATTATTTGTGCAGAGAGTACAGGTTTCGGTTTCCAGAGCAATCTCTTCACGGAAGATCCCGATCCCTCTGAATCCTGTTGTGTGTATATTCTGTTCCTGCAGCATCAGGGCAGTTCCCAGTGCTCCGGTAAGGTGGCAATACCTGGAAACATAAATCGGTTTCTGCAATCGTTGTTCGAATGCTGCAACCAGCGCCTTGTTTCTGGCTGTTGCCCCCTGGAAACAAATATTTTGCCCTATTGATGCCTCTGTAGCAACCTTTTTCAGGTAATTTTCAGTAACGGAATGGAGGGCGGTTGCCAGTATCTCATCAACCTGGTAACCCTTATGGAGCAGTTGGCTGATATCCCTTTCCATAAATACGGCACAGCGGTCGCTGGCAAGAGGGGAACTGACATTTTCAGCCCTCCCGGCATAGTCGGATAATGATAAACCAAGCTTTTTTACCTGCTCCTGAAGGAAACTGCCTGTCCCTGCTGCACAGACACTGTTCATCTGTGAAAATGTAACGTTGCCGTCATGCATCAGTGTGAACTTTGCATCCTGACCGCCAATCTCAATTATTGTATCTGTCAGGGGATTAAGTTCATAAGCTGCCCGGGCATGAGATGTAATTTCATCTGTTATCAGATCGGCATTCAGAATTTTCCCAATGAACTTCCTTCCTGATCCGGTAGTTCCGACACCATTTACCCTGACACCAATTTTCCTTTGTCCGGAAATATTATCAATGGCTTCAAATATTGATTTGACGGCAGATATCGGTTTGCCTGCCGTATAAGTATAAAAACCGAAGACGGGATCCATGTTTTCATCGATCAGAATTGCTTTGGTACTTGTTGACCCTATATCAATCCCGATATAAAATGCATAATCAGAACCCTGTATCAGATCCCGGTAGATATCAACCTCAACATCAACCGGATGCTTTGAAACTACAGGGGTGAACCGGAAAGACTCTTTACCCGAAAAATCGGGATAGCTGCTTAGATTTAATGAAAGGGGTTTGTAATAGAATTGTTTATCGAAGTCTGACTGTGCAATGATTTCCTCCAGGGAATCTGTTTTCCTGGGCACCTGACCGGATCCCTCTTTAAGGAGCATAAGTCCGGCGCCCATCGCTCCGAACATATGAGAATCGTCATGTACTAAAATTGTGGTTCTCAGCTGCTTTTCCAGGTACTCTTTAACAACCGCATTCCTTGAGACTCCGCCGGTCAGGAGGAGTGGCAAGGCAGGAGGCTCCCTGTTAAACGCTGTATTGATAATATTTTCCGCAAGTCCTTTGCAAAGGCTCTCACAGATAGCATCGACAGAAAACCCCCTTTGCTGGGCATGAATGATGTCGGTGTTTGAGAAAACAGCACACCGTGAGGCGATACAGGGGATCTCACTTTTGTTTTTCAGGGCTCTGTCACACAATTCATCAATGCCGGCAAGGTTCAGCCGGTCAGCCTGCTGGTCAAGAAAGCTGCCGGTACCGGCAGCACAGGATGTGTTTGTTCTGGCTGACAGATACCGGCCATCGGCATCAAACCTGATCAGCATGAACTTCTCAGCTCCAATATGCAATACCGATGCTGCATTTCTGCAATAATGCCTGGCAGCTGCCATTATTGCCACCTGGCTGTTGCAGCTGAAGACAGTTTTTTTATTTATACATGGTGAGGATGAAGTGCATGCAATCGCATCTATATGTTTCAGATCAAATTCATCACCGGCACTTAAAATCGCGTCGCGTATATTCCCTTTATGAAACCTGTAGATTTTATGCAAAATTCTGCCTTCAGGATCCAGCTGAACGGCGGAAAGGGCAACAGAACCGATATCGATTCCAAGTACAGAACCCTGTTTTACAATAACTTCCACCATAAATAGCTCCTTCCTCTGACATTGATTCGATCACCCGTGATACTTTTTAAAGATACAATATTTTAAAAGCAGGTTCATTTAAGTTACCTTTATATTACTTTTATTCCGGAATTTGTACGGCAAAATTCTCAGATCTGGATTGTATGGAGGGCAAGCTGCAATATAAGATCAGCGTCAGAGGCCTTGTTCAGGGTGTCGGATTCAGATGGAGTGCTGTGAGGGAAGCCAGGAACAGGGGCATAGCCGGAATAATTAAAAATTTATCAGATGGAAATGTTTACATAGAGGCTGAAGGATCAAGGGAACAGCTGAATGCATTTGTAGAATGGTGTAAAGAGGGTCCGGGGATTGTTGAATCCGTAACTTCAGAGGTTTTTCCTCCCGTTAATTACATTGATTTCAGGATTGAACATTAGTTTTTGAAGCATCTGGTTACGGGAATAAACAAAATACTAACGATAAGCGATTATAAATTAATAAGTTAACTAATGAAAACTGACAGGAGAACATTCATTAAAACAGGTGCCATGGCCCTGGCTGGCGCTGCTTTTATTAACAGGCCGTTATATGCCGCACCAAAGCAGAAAGGGATAATTGGTCTGCAGCTTTATTCAATCCGTGCCGATATGTCAAAAGATCCTTTAGGTTCGTTAAAACAATTGGCTAAGATGGGGTATGTTTATGTCGAGCATGCCAATTACATTGACCGTAAATTTTACGGTTATCCTGCAACGGAGTTCAAAAAAGTGCTGGATGACCTTGGATTGAAAATGATCAGCGGACATACAGTTATGGGCAGGCAGCACTGGGATGAAACCAGGAAAGATTTTTCCGACAGCTGGAAACTTACTGTTGAAGATGCTGCCACACTTCAGCAGCAGTATGTGGTAAGCCCTTCAATGGATAACAGCATGAGAAAAACATATGACAACTTTAAACTTTATATGGATGTATTTAACAAGTGCGGTGAGCTCTGTAAAAAAAATGGGATGAAATTCGGTTACCATAATCACGATTTTGAATTCAGCGAGAAGCTGAATGGTGAAAAGCTGTTTGATATAATGATGAAGAGCATTGATCCGGATCTTGTTGTAGTTCAGCTGGATATCGGGAACCTTTATAATGGAGGTGCAATAGCTCTCGACGTAGTCAATCAGTTCCCCGGGCGGTTCGAAAATATTCATGTAAAGGATGAGATAAAAGCAGGCGAAGGTAAAGAAACATATGAAAGCTGTATCCTGGGCGAGGGGATAGTAAATGCGAAAAAGGTAATCAGACTTGCAAGGAAAAAAGGAGGGACAAAGGTTTATATAATTGAGCAGGAGTCATACCAGGGCAAAACACCAATGGAGTGCGTTAAGCTCGACCTGGAGATCATGAAGAAGTGGGGGTACTGATATTAGGTTTCCCCACGTTACCCGACAATTTTCTTATTAAGATCCAGATCCGCGGTAATTGAGGCGGTTTATTAAGGAGGGCCAGGATGCTCTCCTTTTCCGGGGCTGATAAACCGGCTGAACTTTTGACGTAATCCCTGCTGAACTGCAGGATCTTCCCTGCGTCATCGGGTCTCAGTCTGCAGCAACTGCCCGGAATACCGGTGAACATTTTATCAAGATGATAATATTCATCGGTTACTTTATTGATCATACCCGGCAGAATAATTCTTTTGAGCAGCTTACCGTAAGGTGACATTTTAATGATTACCCTGTTAAGGTCGCGTTGTTTCATCAGCATGGGAGGGAATGTATCAAAGTAGTGCAGATTGCCTTCATGAAGGACGTAGTTTCGCAATGTCGGATGAAATCCTGTATCGGCTGAAGTTTCCCTGTTTCGCCAGAATTTAATAATATCATCGAAAACCAGGGAACAGAGCCTGCTCATTTCATCAGGGTTTGCTTCCATTATCCGGTTTCTTAAGAGCTCTTCATCCCTGAATGAATCCTGAATTATAACAATCTGATGTTTATTTCCTGTTGGCCTGCAGAAAATGAAGGTATCAGGGACTCTCAAACCTGATGACCGGAGAGCAGAGATATATTGTCCGTGATTTCTTATAATTGAAGCTACAAGGGAACTGTTTTTTACAGGCAGGTATAATTTAATAATATATGCTTTATCTCCCCGGTATACACGGAATGGTTTGGAAAAATAACCAAGATCCGATGACAGGTTTTCCGATTTTATTCCGGCAAGAAGTTCATCTGCTTCTTCCTGGGTAATTGAAGTCATTGTTTGTTGATATTATCCGATCAGCTTAACTCAATGGTTTTATACAATCTCAACTTTAAGAGGTCTGCGGAAAACAGTTTTCCTGTACCTGATGCCCGGATATCCCAGGCACATTGCAGTGAGGATAGCATTCTTCTTTCTGATTTGTACAAGTCTTCTGATTGATTTGAACCGGTTTGCAAGTACAACAAAATAACCATTCATCAGGGTACCGATCCCAAGAGTTTGTGCGGCAAGATCAATGGTGTTGCTTGCAATACCTGCATCCCATTGCGGTATCCTGAAGTATCTCTCTTCGGTATAGATTATCAGTAAACAGGGAGCATTTCTAAGGAATGTGTCATTTCCGCTGTAAAACAGATCCGTCATTCTTTTCAGACTGCTTCTGCTTTTCTTATTGACAAAATACTTAACCGGGAAACTATTAATAAGATTTGAAGCTCTTTTTACTTTGGCTGCCATGGTGCTGTTTATTTTCAGCAGCAGCTCCCGGTCGGTAATGAATTTAAATTTAAGTGATTGCTTATTCGATCCTGTGGGAATGTATTTAACAATCTCAAGCAGCTTGTCAATATGCTCTTTTTTCAGAGGTTCATCTTTGTAATTTCTTATACTTCGTCTGTTTCTGACAAGATTGGTAAACTGACCGGCAGAGATCCCGGGATCAACCATTTCCGTAAACTCCTGCATATCCACCCTTGTATTCAGTACAGCATTCGCAGGACATACAGCAATACAATGCCCGCAATCGCTGCAGCCGGCTTCTATTATTTTAAACGGCAGCTTATCTTCCCTGATCACTATGCGTTTTGAACCACATACTTTACTGCACAATCCACACCTGGTGCATAATTCATAATCAAACTTTATATTCATATAGAAATGATAAAGGGCTCATCTTCAAATCCGGGGATCAGATTTGCCATTCATGTACTATAAAATTAAAGCACAAAGATAAGGAAATGAGCCCAAAAAAAATCATAGAAACATCCTGCGCTGCCCGGAGAATATTTTCAATGATCACCTGGTGAATTTTATTTAAGCCTTCTTCAATTTTTCAATATCAATTTTTTTCATCGGATAAAGGACTTTGAATACCCTTTCTGCCCTGGACGGGTCGCTCAACAGTTTAGGCAGGATGGAAGGGGTTATTTGCCACGAAACTCCGTATTTGTCCTTCAGCCTGCCGCATTGTCAAACCAAAGGCAGGGTGTGATCTGATGAGTGATTTTCGGGGGATTGGCAAAGTTTGTTGTTTTCATGGGCATATTTTTTTAAGTAAATCAACAAATATCCCCGGCTTTTGTTCTCTCTTTTTTCTGT
>CAZKMH010000109.1:0-10146 GCA_964553395.1 uncultured Rikenellaceae bacterium
TATTTATTAAAAGTAACTATCATCAGTGTTAAAGTGTTGTTAAATCAACGTAATTTATTGAAGATCATGCAAAAAATGTATGATCTTTGTAAAAACAAAAATGCCGGGAAAAGGTTATAAAGATATGAATCTTTTGGCAAGGCATAATATTTTATAAAACGAGACAGTTAAAAAAAATCAGGGATTATTTAAACATGAGAATTATGAAAGGAAAATATTTACTTGGCGGATTACTGATGGCTATCATCGGAGCCGCTATCGCATTATTTGCTTATACTACTATTATTGAAAAACCGGTTCCCATTGTGGTGAAAGACAGTTCAGGGATAGAATTACCTGAGGCACAGGCTTTTCTTACTGCAATGCAAATGCAGGAAGGGCAGATTGATTTCAAGTTTGCAGCCGAACAGACTGTTCATGCGGTCGTCCACGTACGTACCAAATCTATGGTCCGGCAGCCTGATAATCCCATTATGGAATATTTCTACGGGGACCGTTACAACAGCAGACCAAGGGAACAGTTAGGTTTCGGTTCGGGTGTGATCATTTCGTCTGATGGCTACATAATCACCAACAACCATGTAATTGAAGATGCCGAGAATATAGAAGTAAAACTGAACGATAACAAGGTATTCAATGCTGAAGTCATTGGCAGGGATCCCAGTACAGACATTGCCCTTATAAAAATTGATGCCAAAGGACTCGCTTACCTGAGATACGGAGATTCCGAAAACCTGAAGGTTGGAGAATGGGTACTCGCTGTAGGGAATCCATTTAATCTTACCTCTACCGTTACTGCCGGTATTGTCAGTGCAAAAGGAAGAAATCTTGGCATACTTGACGATGATTACCGGATTGAATCATTTATTCAAACAGATGCAGCTCTTAATATGGGAAACAGCGGAGGTGCACTTGTTGATACGAAGGGATTGCTGGTTGGGATTACATCTGCTATTTATTCTCCCAGCGGTGCATATGCAGGAAACTCATTTGCAATACCTGTCACCATCGTTAAAAAAGTAGTTGAGGATCTGCGGCAATATGGTGAAGTACAGAGAGCCCTTATTGGTGTGGTCATGACTGATGTGACTTCTGAAATTGCAGAAGAACAAAAACTGTCAGAAATAAAGGGTGCGATTATTACCGAAGTAAGGGAAGGAAGCGCTGCAGCTGATGCCAACCTTAAAACGAATGATGTGATTATAAAACTTGACGGTGTGCCAGTTAATACTGCCTCGGATCTGCAGGAACAGGTGGGTAAACATCGTCCGGGCGACAAAGTGTCAGTAACATTTATAAGAAATGGCAAAGAGTCAACCCTTCCGGTAACCATGAAGAATTTTGCAGGAACCACAAGTGTTGTAAAGCCTGGTATGGGTGCAGGCAATGTACTTGGTGCCCGGGTTGAAGCACTTAACTCAAGTGACAAGAGAACTTACAGGGTTGATCATGGCGTGAAAATTGTTGAAATAGATGAGGGATTGTTCAGGGACCTTGGACTAAGAAAAGGTGCAATTATTCTAAGCATAAATGATAAGAAAGTAAGCAGTGCCGAGGATGTCCGTAAGGCTATAGGTGAAGGTGAAAAATCGCTGAAATCCATTGAAGGGATCACTTCTGACGGAAGGCAATTTCATTTCCAGTACGGCAACTAATATTTTTAACTTTGTAAATAGCTGAAAACCAGGTATGTTATAAAATATACCTGGTTGTTAATAACAATGTCATAAAATATTTGTTATTAGATTATAATGAACTATCTTTGCGACAATTTTTTTAAGACAGGATGAGACAGCTAAAGATTACCAAATCCATAACAAACAGGGAGAGTGCCTCACTCGACAAATATCTGCAGGAGATTGGTAAAGAGGAGTTGATATCGGTGGAAGAAGAAGTTGAACTGGCTCAGCGAATTAAGAAGGGAGACAGAACTGCTCTCGAAAAACTCACCAAGGCAAATCTACGTTTCGTGGTTTCTGTTGCCAAACAGTATCAGAACCAGGGGCTCAGCCTTCCGGACCTTATAAATGAAGGTAACCTCGGCCTGATAAAAGCTGCCGAGAAATTTGACGAAACCAGGGGATTCAAGTTTATTTCCTATGCAGTTTGGTGGATAAGGCAGTCAATTCTCCAGGCTCTGGCTGAACAGTCAAGAATAGTAAGGCTGCCACTCAACCAGGTCGGTTCACTGAACAAGATCAACAAAGCTTTTTCCAAGTTTGAACAGGAGAATGAGCGCACTCCTTCACCCGAGGAACTTGCCGATGTGCTTGAACTTCCAAAGGAGAAGGTTACAGATACCCTTAAAGTTTCTGGCAGACACGTCTCGGTTGATGCTCCCTTTATTGAAGGTGAGGATAACAGTCTTCTGGACGTGCTTACGAATACCGATTCACCGGTTGCTGACAAGCTTCTGATGGATGAATCTCTTTCAAGGGAGATTTACAGGGCTCTTGCAACACTTACTGAGAGGGAAAGGGATATCATTCGCTTTTTCTTCGGGATCGGTTGTCAGGAAATGACACTGGAGGAGATTGGAGAGAAGTTTGGACTAACAAGGGAAAGAGTCAGGCAGATAAAGGAAAAAGCAATCCGCCGCCTGAGACATGCTTCCCGAAGCAGGTTACTGAAAGGTTATTTGGGTTAGTAAAATACCGGTTCTGCCGGATAGTTAAGGCGCTTGCAAACAGCGCCTTTTCTTTTGGTTAAGGGAAATGGATTTCAAACTTGTATCGGATTTTGTTCCAACGGGCGATCAGCCGGAAGCTATCAGACAACTGACCGAAGGTCTGGAAAAGGGCATCCCATACCAGACACTTCTCGGTGTGACCGGTTCAGGTAAGACATTTACAATTGCCAATGTTATTGAAAGGGTCCAGCGACCGGTACTTGTTCTGAGTCACAATAAAACCCTGGCAGCTCAGCTTTATGGTGAATTCCGCCAGTTTTTTCCGGAGAACCGCGTTGAATACTTTGTTTCTTATTACGATTACTACCAGCCGGAAGCATATCTGCCGGTGACGGATACTTATATCGAGAAGGATCTTTCCATTAATGAAGATATCGAAAAGCTTCGTCTAAGCTCTACTTCTTCACTTCTTTCGGGACGAAAGGATGTTATAGTTGTCTCCTCCGTATCATGCCTGTATGGCATCGGAAATCCTGACGACTACCATTCCAATACGATCCATGTGATTTCCGGCCGGAACATGGGACGAAATCAGTTCCTCAGGAAGCTGGTTGACAGTCTCTATTCACGCAACGAAATGGAATTCCGTCATGGTACGTTCAGGGTGAGAGGAGATACCGTTGACATATACCCGGCATATGCTGATATAGCCGTACGGGTGATCTTCTTCGGGGATCAGGTCGAAGAGATAAGCACATTCGATCCGGTCAGCGGTGACCGTCTTGAGACACTGGATGAGTATATAATCTATCCTGCTAACATCTTTGTCACAACCCGCGAGAGGATAAACCAGGCAATAGGCATGATACAGGATGACCTTGCCAGGCAGGTAACATATTTTAATGAAATAGGAAAAAGGGAGGAAGCCAGAAGGCTTCAGCAGAGGGTTTCCTACGACCTCGAGATGATAAGGGAGCTTGGCTATTGCAGCGGTATAGAAAATTATTCACGCTATTTTGACGGGCGGAAATCCGGGACCAGGCCATTTTGCCTGCTCGACTATTTTCCGGATGGATTTATCACGGTTATTGATGAGAGCCATGTAAGCATCCCGCAGATAAAAGGAATGCATGGTGGCGACCATTCCAGGAAACAGACTCTCGTTGAATTTGGATTCCGTCTGCCGGCAGCGCTGGATAACAGACCTTTACGACTTGAGGAATTCGAATCACTTACTGAACAGGTAATATATGTGAGCGCTACTCCCGCAGATTATGAACTTGAAAAGAGTGAGGGTGTCTTTGTGGACCAGGTACTGAGACCGACAGGACTTCTCGATCCTCCGATCGAGGTAAGACCAACCATGAATCAGATTGACAACCTGATGGATGAGATCAGGGACAGAACAACATTGGGAGAGAGAACCCTGGTTACAACGATTACCAAAAGGATGGCTGAAGAGCTGAATACATATCTTCTCAGGTTTGATATCAGGAGCCGCTATATCCATTCTGACATCGACACGCTTGAAAGAATTGAGATTATGGAAGGATTGCGAACCGGAGAATTTGATGTTCTTGTCGGAGTTAACCTTCTGCGAGAAGGTCTTGATCTTCCGGAAGTATCGCTGGTGGCTATCCTTGATGCCGATAAGGAAGGTTTTCTCCGGTCCTCCAGATCATTGACCCAAACGGCAGGAAGAGCCGCACGTAACCTTAACGGGAAGGTTATAATGTATGCAGATTCAATAACCCGAAGTATGCAGTTGACAATAAATGAGACCAACAGGCGGCGCGAGAAACAAATGAAATACAACGAAGAAATGGGTATAATACCTGCTCAGATCGTTCGGAAGACTGGTTCGGTACTTGCCGGGTTGAGTAAAAAGGGTATATCGGTAAAAGCTTACATTGAACCTGACCGGCCGGATATTGCGGCTGATCCCGTTATAAAATATATGAATGGTGAAGCCCTTGAGAAGGCTATCGAAAAGACCAAAAAAAGTATGGAAAAAGCTGCATCAGAGCTTAATTTCATTGAAGCTGCCAGATTCAGGGATGAAATGGCTGAGCTGCAGAAGCTCCTGAAAAGCAAATTCCGGCAGGTTTAAAGTTATTGATTATCCGCGTTATCTGGAGGCGGACCAGTCACTCTTGTTGCCGGCTGCGGCATTGGTAACCGTACCCGTTATTTTATTACCGTTAACATTGCCGGTATATAAATTATCTCCTGCCTTAAATGTTATTTCATTACCGTTGAGCCTCCCGTCGGATATTGTTACTGATCTGCCGTTACGGTTAAGTTTTCCATGTATCACCTGGAACTGCTGGTCTAAGACAAGCTCATCCTGACCCAGCTTCCAGGTGCCGGTCACTCTGGCCGGGACGATCCACAACAGGGCCGTATTCCAGCTGTTCCAGTTGTCATCAGTGGTAACTTCACGGTCAGCTTCCCATTCACCCATTGTAAAAGTATTTGAAACAATCCTGGTGCCGGGTTTGAGCTCAAGAAGCCTTGGTCTTAATTTAAGATTGATTTCCGGAAGCAGGAACATTGTTATTACCGTGGCTTTCGACAGATCACAATCATACAGATCCGCTTCAATGAATTCGACTTTATTTGCAATTCCCTCATGCTGGGCATTCCTTTTTGAAAGAGCGACCATATCCGGATTATATTCAATACCCTGAGCTTTTGCACCCCTTTTTGCAGCTGAAATCACAGTACGTCCGTCTCCCGACCCAAGATCTATCACAAAATCGGCTGGTGTCACTTTTGCAATTGAAAGCATAGTGTCGACAAGTTCCTGTGGTGTCGGGACCCAGACTACATCCTTCCCCTGCTGACCCACTTCCGGAACGTATTCCTCAGCAGTTTTTGGATTCTGGGCAAGCAAGCCTGTGGTCAACAATGCAAGAAATAATACTGAAAATAAATACTTGTATGTGCAGAGCGGTTTCATATGATCCTCCTTTTTATGTTACTCGTGGCAAAAAATCGAAATAAAATTAATAGTTTATTTTGAATCGTTTATAAGTTTTAGAATATAATTACCTATCGCGAGGCAGGATGTCAATCCCGGCGATTCCATCCCGATGAGATTAATAAGGCCTTTATAACCTCTCGGGGACTCCTCCCTAATATAGAAATCATGTATTGGTTCACCCGCCTTCTGCGTTTTAGGCCGGATACCTGCCATCTCGGGAGCTATATCGTTAAATTCAAGAAAGGGGAGAAATTTTTTTGCAGACTTCCAGAATGCCTCCTGCTTTGAGGCAGTTACCCGGTAGTCATATTCATTTGATTCAAGATAAGTTACATCAGGTCCCAGCTTTACGCCACCTGCCATATCAACCGTAACATGAATGCCGATACCTTCCATGTTGTGATGAGGGACAGGGTAAATGAGCCTGCTTATCAACCTGTTTTTTGGCGGAATGATCCTGAAATATTCACCCTTGCAGAAATGAATCGCGAGCTTTTCATCCCTGATCCCGGCCATTTCTGATATTTTATCAGAAGTCAGACCTGCTGAATTGATCAGAATTCGGGTAGTGAAACTGAAATTTTGCTTATCGGCGTCGAGGAGTGTGATCTCATAACCACCGTTAATCTTCCTTATACCTGTCACCTCGCTTCCATACACTAATTGCCCATTGTTATTGAGAATAACGGTTTCAAACTGTTTCATCAGGGAATGGGTGTCTATGATCCCTGTTGTGGGTGAGAAGAGAGCTTTTAATGCAAAAATGTCGGGCTCCAGAGCAGCTATCTGTTCCTTCCCGAGAATTTCAAGATCCACATTATTTTTAGCAGCAGTCTCCTTAATTCCTTGTATAACAGATATTTCATCAGGTGTGGTTGCAACTATTAGTTTGCCGCAATTTTTGAAAGGAATATCGTAATTTCTGCAGTATTCGTATAACAGGTTTTTCCCTTCAACACATAGTTTGGCTTTCAGGCTTCCCTGCGGGTAATAGATGCCTGCATGGATAACTTCACTGTTCCTGCTGCTGGTCTCCTGACCGAAAGTGGGATGCTTCTCAATAACAAAAACATTCCTGAAGCAGCCGGAAAGCCTTTCACCAATGGCAAGACCGATCACCCCGGCTCCTATTATCGTTATGTCTGCATCCATTCTCTCTGATAGTGGAACGGCAAAAATAATCACTATTTGCACATAATCCGAAAACGACTACTTTTAATATGTAAATCGTATCCGGTTATGACGAAACTCCTGACAGGTATTTTCTTATCTATAATAATCATTACATCGGGTTGTTACGATAGAAATAGCGAGATAAACAGGTATGAGCTTGTCACCAGACACAATATCAGGAATTCTGTTATTGACAGCCTGAACTCGCTGTCAGTCGGTAATGGTGAGTTTGCCTTTACGGTGGATGCAACCGGGTTACAGACTTTTCCCGAATTTTATTCGAAAGGGATCTCACTGGGTACAATGTCGAACTGGGGATGGCACACCGGAGAAAATCCGCAGAATTTTCAGCTATCGGAAGTATACCGGACTTATGAAGTGCACGGAAGGTCAGTTGATTACCTGTGGCAGTATGGAGGAGGGGACGAAGCCAGAAAAAGAGAGGCTACAAACTGGCTCAGGGAAAATCCTCACCGGATACATCTGGGAATGATTGGATTACAGATCATTAAGAAAGACGGATCGGAATTGAGGATTAGAGATATCGGGGAGAATATTCAGACGCTTAACCTCTGGACAGGTGAGATTGAGAGCCGTTTCAAAGTTGAAGGTGAACCTGTTACTGTTATAACTGTATGCCATCCGCAGGAGGATCTTATTTCAGCCAGGATCGAATCCGAACTGATCAGGGAAAACAGACTGAAGGTGAAGATCCATTTTCCGCTTGGCATTGCACTACCTTCCGGATATGATTTTAACAAACCCGATAATCATGTAACAGAAATATTAAATGATGCCAAAAATGAGACTCTTTTTCGAAGGAGTCAGGACAAGGACAGCTACTTTGTCAGGATGCTTCATCAGGGGGGTGAGATGAAGGAACAGGACCGGCATCTTTATTTAATCACACCGGACAATGAAAAAAGTTCTTTCGAATTCTCCTGCAGGTTCAGTAAAACTAACCTTGATAAAGAGTTGGATGCATTCTCCCGCACCCGGGAAACCGGAACGAAAAGCTGGGAGGAGTTCTGGATGAATGGGGGAGCGGTAGACTTTTCAGAATGCACTGATCCGAGAGCTTTTGAGTTGGAACGGAGAGTGATCCTGTCGCAGTATCTTACAAGGCTCCAGTGCAGCGGTTCATTTCCCCCTGCGGAAACAGGTCTTACCTACAACAGCTGGTTCGGCAAGTTTCATCTGGAAATGCACTGGTGGCATGCTGCTCATTTTGCACTGTGGAAGCGGGAAAAGATACTGGAAAAACAAATGGAATACTACTTCAGTATTATTGAAAATGCCCGTCAGACTGCTCAACATCAGGGCTATGAGGGAGTCAGATGGCCTAAGATGACATGTCCTGATGGCAGGGAGAGTCCAAGCAGTGTAGGAACTTTCCTGATCTGGCAGCAGCCACACCCGATATTCTTTGCAGAGCTTCTTTACAAAAATGCTGAAAATAAGGATGAGATCCTGAATAAATATAAAGATCTGGTATTTGAATCTGCTGAATTTATGGCTTCGTATGTCTGGTACGAGAGTGCTTCTGACCGCTATATTCTCGGACCTGTATTGATTCCTGCCCAGGAGAGCCTCAGGAAGGAGACAACAATTAATCCTTCCTTTGAAATTGTCTATTGGTACTGGGGGCTTAAAACCGCACTGGAGTGGAGGAAGCGACTCGGACTGGAAACAGTCCCACTTTGGGAAGACATAAAAAAGAAAATTTCCAGGCTCACGGTTCAGAATGGTGTTTACCTTTGCTCCGAAGATACAAAAGACTCTTACCGTAATGAGAGATATATGAGTGATCATCCGATTGTCTCGGGTATTAAAGGTGTTTTGCCAGGAACCAGTCTTGTTGACGATAAAATTCTCGGCAATTCCCTCGACACAATAATGAGTAAATGGAACTGGCCAACTACCTGGGGATGGGATTTTCCCATGCTTGCAATGTCGGCTGCATCGATCGGCAGGGGAGAGCAGGCTGTGGACTTCCTGATGATGGATGCTCCGAAAAACAGATACCTGATGAACGGGCATAACTATCAGAATCCAAGACTTGCCATATATTTACCGGGTAATGGAGGACTTTTAACAACAGTCGCAAAGATGTGTGTTTCAGATCAGTTCCCTGATAATCGTAAATGGAAAGTCAGATGGGAGGATCTTAATGAATATGTTGATTAATAAACAAACGATTGAAATATTATTAATATATGAAAAGAATTATAAATCAGATAATTGCCAAAGCAGTCCAAACAGCTTTACTGATAGCAATACCTGCCATGGTCTTAAGTCAGACAGCAAGTGATGGTTCCATGCCTCAGTATTACTTCGAAGATTTTGTAAGCGGAACCGTGAAAATGAAAAACGGTCAGATTCAAACCCCATTGTTAAATTATAATACTGTAACTGAAAGAATTGTATTTGTCAGAGATGATAATTACTACGATCTCACAAATCCTGAAATGGTAGACACTGTAACCATTCAGAATATAAGGTTTGTACCGGTCGGGAAAGTCTTTTATGAAGTATTGCTGTCAGGTCCGAAAGCATTGTTCATTCAGCATAAGGGTTCATTATTACCTGCGGGCAAGCAGGTGGGTTATGGAGGGACATCGCAACTGGCATCAGCTCATTATTTAAGTAATATTGACTTATCTTCAGGCAGGTACAATCTGCCGTTACCCTCAGACTACATAGTAAATGTTACCCCGATATACTGGATCCGAAGGGATAATGAGTTGCTGAGTTTTATAAATGAGAGACAGTTTATGAACCTTTACCCGGGCAAGACAGATAAAATAAAAGCATTCACAAGAGAAAACCGTATCAAATTTGACAGGAAAGAACATCTTGTCAGGGTGGTTGAGTTCTGCAATAGTCTTGAATAAATCAGGAGGTTGTTGAAAAACGTTTTTTAGCCCTCAATCCCCCTAATGGAGGGCCGGGTCAGTAGCAAAACGGTTGTTAACCGTAATCTGTAAAATACCATTTGTCAATCCGGAATGACAATCCGTTAAACGGGACAGGTTTAATTTACCTCCTTTTCGTAAATTTAACATACTATTCTGAACCTGATCGGATTTTCAGAAGAGAGTATTTGTAACAACTTCCTTCTTCGTAAATTTGTATTGCGCTTATTAACTTGTGGCTTAATTATGAAAGCAAAAATACTGACACTATTTTCAATCTGCATTATTACGACCTTCCCCGGAGGCAGTGTTTCACTTAATGCCAATAAAGGAATAACAGGAATTGGCAGATCATCAGATTCAGCCGGAGATACGGCGATAATTAATAATATAATCAGAGCCGGTTTTAAGTATCTGGGGAAGGAATCCCACAATATTGAGAA
>CAZKMH010000110.1:0-10131 GCA_964553395.1 uncultured Rikenellaceae bacterium
GTATCCTCATCTTCCGTTCCTTCAGAAACAATATCTTCACCGGCCTCAGGTCGGATTGCATCGTTTTTTGAAGGTATTCTTTTTCTCTTTACCGGTACATCTTCCGGGTTTTTACTTTCTGGTTCCGTGCTCCCGGCAGCATTGGTTTCCTGCGCTTTTTCAGCATGTGTTGTTTCCGCAGTTCCGGAGGCATTTTTATTTGCCCCGGATTGTTCATCATGAACAGATTCATCCGGATCTTTCTTTGTCATAATCAATCCTTTCTCGTTTCAGCTCTCTTATTGCATTCATAACCATGGCAGGCTATACATTTTTCAGAGTACGAAAATATTGTAATTTTGTGATATTAACAAAACAGATATGAGTAATATTGAAATAGTTTTAATTGCAGTAGTGTTCGCTGTCCTCGGAATAAGACTGTACAAAAAGTACATCAGTAAGGATGAGAGGAAGACCGGTTTCGATACACCCAAAAAAACCAGTTCATCATTCTCATCACCGTCACATGATGATGATTATGAGCCTTATTCAAAGAAGTAAAGCAGTTTCAGATCCTGTTTTTTGAAGCCAGATGCCTGAATGGATTGATTATTTTCTGAATCAGCCTCAGATCATCTGTCATAATCTCTGCTGTACCCTGCATATTCTGGTTGAATTCAAGCTTCTTTCCATATAAAGTAGTAAGCCCGTCCGGGAGAGCTATCTCGATCACATAGGCATCACCTGTTGGTACAAGTGATTTTGACTTCACAATACCTCTTATCATTCCATATTCAAGATACGGATAGCCGCTGAGTTTGATGTTAACAGGCTGGTCTGGCTGTACTTTGCCGGATCGCTGCATTTTTAGGTTTACCCTTCCGACAAAATCTCCTGTCTCTAATGGTACAATGCTAAGTACAGGCTCATCTTTCATCACTAACTGGTTCCCGGTCCAGAATTTTGTGAATGCAACAACACCGCTTACCTGAGAGACGAGCAGGTATGTATTTTCCCAGAATTTAATCTGTGCTTTCAGATTGAGCAGAGATTCATTAAGTACCGAATAAAACCTTTCCCGGTCCTCTATCTTCTTTATCTTATAATCCTGAAGAAGTTGTTTTTTTTCTGCCAGTTCAATTGACTTTGCTGAATGATCGAGCCTTACATCCTGTAACTCTATGTTTATCCGGTTGAGGGTCTGTCTTGATTTCTCAAGTTCGCTTTCGGAAAATACACCGCTTATAAAAAGAGAAGAGTCCCTTGCATATTTCTTTGTTTCAAGACGTTTATTTTCAACATATAATCTTTCCTTGACCATCACCCTGTCAATATATTCCTCTATTGCGGCAATTTCCTCTGTGGTTGAAGTTATTTTGAAACCATAGAAATCATTGGTGACATAGTTGCTGAAATCCGACAGACTTTTAAGAAAAGATCCCCAGTAAACCTGGATCTCTCCAAGTTCTGAAAAGACCGGAAGTGAGGCTGAAGAAATAAAATCGGGTCTGGTGATAGTGTCGACGGTCTGCTTCAGCTTTGTGACCTCGGCAATAGATGCGGTAGTTTCCATAACCGCCAGCAGCTTGCCGATTGCAACATTTTCACCATCTTTTACATATAATATATTAATACGCCCTGTTATTTTAGATACCAGCGTAACTGGTGGATTAACTGTTGTGATTTCGACAGGAGATGGAACTATATCGGGGTATCTGATAACCCACGCAAAGAACAGAATTATCGCAAGGACCAGAAAAATAAAGGTTGTTCCCCATCTTACTATCTTTCCCGGAGGATTTGCGATGATCTCCTTCACAGAGTCTGAATACAATATTTCTGGCATTCTGTTTTTCATTGTCTGATATCAGGATCCAAGTTCAAGCTGGTTCTTAACAAGATTAAAGTAGGCACCCTTGCCTGCCAGCAGGGAATCATGCGTGCCTGATTCTACTATCCTTCCGCCGTCCATAACAACAATTTTATCCGCATTCTTCACAGTGCTGAGCCTGTGTGCCACAACAATAACGGTTTTATCAATAAAAAATCCGGCAAGATTTTCCACTATTGCCTTTTCGTTGTTTGCATCAAGAGAGTTCGTTGCTTCGTCGAATATCAATATGTCGGGATTTTTGTAGACTACCCTTGCAATCAATAACCGTTGAATCTGGCCCTCGCTGAGCCCGTGTCCGTTAGCTCCGACTTTTGTATTGTACCCGAGGGGCAGGGATTCTATGAAGGCCCTGATATTAGCTACCTCGACTGATTTTAAGAGTTTGTCGGGATCAATATCGGAGCTTCCAGGAGCAATATTCGAGGCAATTGATTCGGGGAAGATAAATCCATCCTGCATTACCGCACCTACTTTTTCACGCAAGAGCTTTAAGCTGATATTTGAAAGCCGTATATCGCCAATAAGGATCTCGCCGGCAACCGGCCGGTAAAAGCCAAGCAACAGTTTAAGCAGGGTTGTTTTCCCGCTGCCGCTGACTCCGATGATTGCTGTTGTTTTCTTCTCCTCGATAAACAGGTCCACATCCCGTAGAACAAAGGGAGAATGGGGACCCTCATACTGAAAAGAGAGCTTATTTATGACGATATCCTTCTTTTCCGGCAGTTTTCTTACCTTCAATTCAGGATCTGGCTCTTCATCCTGCATTTCATGGACCTCAGCAAGCCTGTCGAGGCTCATCCTGGCATCCTGTGACAAGCGAAGGAAACCGATTATCTGACTTACAGGTACATTAAGCTGACCAATAATGAACTGAACAGCAAGCATCATCCCCAGGGTCATATCTCCCTTCAGTACTGCTGTTGCAGCCACGACAGTAATGAGCAGATTTGTGACTTCGTTAACGAATGTACCGCCGGCAGTCTGATACTGGATAAGGCCAAGCCCCTTCGTTTTAAGTTTAAAAAGCTCTGCCTGGAGATTCTCCCAATCCCATCGTTTGGACGATTCACTCTGGGTAAGCTTGATCTCCTGCATTCCGTTTACAATGTTTATAAGCTTGTTGCCCGCTATTGACATCTGTTTGAAGCGCTGATGATCGAGCCTTTCCCTGGATTTCATAAATAATGAAACCCATAATATATATAGAATAGAGCCGGTAAGGAAAAGTGCCAGAATCTTCAGATTATATATAGCCAATACAATACCGAAAACAACAAGGTTAAAAAACGAAAAGAGTATACTCAGGCTGGCTGAGGTCAGGAATTCTTCTATCCGGTTATTGTCTTCGATCCGTTGCAGAATATCGCCCGTAAGCTTGGTATCAAAGAAAGCAACAGGAAGCGACATCATTTTCTGAAGGAAGCCGGAGAGAATTGCAACATTTACTCTTGTGCCGATATGCAGAAGTAACCATCCTCTTATAAATTCGACTGACATCCTGCCTATCACAAGGGCAAGCTGGGCAAGTAAAATAAGATATATAAACCCTAAATTGCTATTGTTCAGGCCTATATCAATAATTGACTGTGTGAGGAACGGAATGATCAGCTGGATCAAACTACCCAGCAACAGCCCAAGCAAAAGCTGACCCAGATACTTTTTGTAAAGCCGGAAGTATTTCAGCAGAAACCTGAATCCGTGTTTACTCTCCGGCTCATTCTCTTTTTCGAACAATACCGGGGTCGGTTCAATTATCAGCACAAGTCCTGCAGGCTTACCATCCGAGGTGGTAGAAGCCCAGTTTCTTACAAATTCATCCTGCTTGTATGTAACCAGTCCGACGGCAGGATCAGCTGCCCAGATCTTATCTTCCTTTATTTTGTAAACAACAATGAAATGTCCCTGTTTCCAGTGAACGATACATGGCAGTGGCACATTTTCTGCCATCATCCCAAACGGTATCTTAACACCAATTGTATGAAAACCAAGGCTGTCAGCAGCTTCGGAAAGTCCAAGAAAAGATACTCCTTCCCTTGTTATGTAGCATTTCCTGCGGATTGTTTCGAGCGAAAAGTTCTTTTTATAAAAGCCTGCAACCATTTTCAGGCATGCCGGCCCGCAATCCATGGTATCAGGTTGCTTAACAAAAGGAAACGACATTTCGGTTCAGGCGTAGGTTAAGAGAGGTAAAGATATTCATATTTTATTTAGTTCATATCCGGATATTTCAAAAATCCGCACCGGTAGATGCTTATCAGGTAATATTCGTTCAGGGAAATAGTATATTTGTCCCTAATTGGTAACACACTTGGGTGTTTAAGCGAATCTCAGATACAAGCATCATCGAGGGAATAAAAACGCAGGATGACAAGACCCTCAACTGGTTATATGATAATTATTATAGCGCGGTAAAGAATCATGTGATGAAGAACAGCGGGGCTGCTGAAGATGTATCTGATGTTTTTCAGGACACAATTATAATATTATACAAACAAATTACTGACAACACTTTGAATCTGACCACTGACCTTAAAGGTTATTTTTTTGGTATTGCCAGGAATATCTGGAGCGCTCAGCTGAGGAAAAAAAGAAAAACATCTGAGCTTGAACTTGATTTTGATGTGCCGGAGGAAACAGGTGGTGAAGATTTTAATGATGCTCTGTTTGAAAGAATTGTCAGCAGGGCATTCCAGAATCTCAAGCCTGATTGTCAGACTGTCCTTACACTGTACTCTGAAGGCCGTACCTACGAGGAGATAGCTGCCAGTATGAATCTCAAGAATGAGAGTTATGCACGCAGGAAAAAATATCTCTGCAAGGAAGCACTTATGGAACAGGTGAAGAAGGACCCTGAGTATCAGGAATATCTGCGTTTCCAGAAGTAAATAAATATCAAAATCCCGGATATTGCCAGTGCAATTGCTAATCCTGTCAACTTTCGTGTGGAATGGTAGACGGAGTCATTGTCTCCATAAACTACGAGCGCCGACCAGAAGTAAGGATGTGATTTCAGCTGGTTTGCTTTCTTCAGATAATCTGATCTTGATTTCCGTAGTGCCTTACTTTTTGTACTTCCATTCTTTAGATTCTCATAAAACATCTTTATGATCTCTGTCCCGGATTTATCCTCAATTTCCCACATTGACATTACAACCGACTGGCTCCCTGAATAAAGAAATCCTCTTGCAAGGCTCAATATGCCTTCTCCTGTCGATAAAATTCCGGTGCCGGTGTTGCAGGAACTCAGCACAACCATCTTTGTTTGCAAGGGAATTCCGTATACCTCGTATGTATGAAGCATCCCATCTTCCGGAGTATCATCAACCAGGGAGAATATCATTGCAGAATTCATTGGATTCTGATCGCTGAGAAATGTATGCATTGCCAGGTGAATAATATCAAAATCCCCGGCAATTTTCTTGAAAACGGATTCTCTTGCTTTGTCATTCAAATAAAGACTTCCTCCGGAAATCCCGGAAACAAACTCTGCTTCCTGCCTTGCAAATGGAAGGTCGGGAATTATAATATTCCCTTCTATCCTTCTTAAGAATGATGAATCCGGATCATCTTCAGTGTAACCAGGTGCAAAGGCGACCAGATCACTTATTCTTCCGTACTCCCGAGTCACAATCTCCTTCATGAAAGTTGCAGAATATGTATAGGAGATATTGTAATCATTCATAAGGTAATCAAGCTCACGATAGAGAATACCATCACCTTTATATTCAGATGATATTATTGTTTCGAAAGGAAGATATGAAAGAATGTTATCAGGTGAAATAAGCAGATTATTCGAAATAAAATACTTACTGACAGGTTCAATGAGGACACTGTAGAGTTTATTTCCGACCTTCTGGTAATTAATAAACTCAGCCCTTGCATTCTCAGCTTTCGACGGATCCGAAAGCAACCTTCTGAAATCCTTAATGCATCTTAGCAGCAGGGTGTCTGTTTTAAATGAAAGCAGTTCATTGTATTTCCTGTTAATAATGAAAATGTACAGCATTGAATCGGATAATATATAGTTCAGATAGTTAATATTCTTACCAACTATGGCGGGTATATCTTTCATTTCCGGAGCTGTGGTATTGTATTTCAGGGTATAATAACCCGGATAATCCTTTTCGAATGTGCGAGCCAGCGAATCACGGCCTTTAATTGTACCGAGTAGCTTATCATTCAATTCTGCCAGCATTGCTTTGTCGGGATTTTCCCTGTCAACCTCCATGGAGATCTTTGAATTATAGATGCTGATCTCGCGTTGCAACGATTTTTCCAGTTCAGCTATATCCGGAGGAATATGAAACTGTATGGCATTAAGTTCTCTGGTGGCAGCCAGCAAACCGGCCACTTTGCTTTTTTCGGTGAATTCAAAGGTTTTTTCAAGATAGCGTTGTTCTCCTGTGTTCTTATAGCATAATTCAAAATCACGAATTGCCATAAGGTATGAATCCCTGTACCGGTTTCCAAGTACGATCCTGCTCTCCTCCTCGCTGATATTAATTCTGATTTTGTCGATTACAGAGATTATCAATTCGGAAGTGTTGGCTGCGGCTTCAAGAATAGCGAAGGCTCCTGTATCAGAATAAAGATCCCACAATATTTCATATTTTGATTTCAATACACTTAAATATCTTCTGTCGGCTTTAATCTGATCCGGGTCAGGATTTGAATACAGGATCTGTGAGGCATCCATTTCCTTTCCGTAAAAGAGAAGTTCCTGAATTATTTCAAGGGCATTTACTGATTGTCCACTCTGGAAAAGAGCCCTGGCAAATCCTGAAAGTACCTCTTCTCTCAAACTTACATCTTCCTTATGCCTGAGGAGATATTTACGGCATTCTGAAAAGAGGCTGATTGAACCTTCAATATCTTTTCTATAAATCAATAGAAACTCAGCATAATTCTTCATTACTTCAATATGAAAGCGGGAACCGGTCCCGTAAACATTCCCCGATCTCTCGAGCAGTCCGTTAAGCAGATCGTCAGCCTGATCAACATAGCCTGAATTTCCCAGGGCAATTGCATAGGAATTTATCATATTAAAGGAAAGGAATGAATTGTCGACATTTGCATGCTTGATACCTTTATTAAAATACTCTTCCTCTTTCTCGGCCATATCAAGATTGTGATAAGTCACTGCAAGGCTGTTGATCAAAGTAATATAATTCTGATCGGGCGCAATATTACCGGATTCAATAACAGATTCAGCCTGCTCAAAATAGATCCTTGCTTTGGAATAGTCTTCCATCCTGAAATATCCGGTCCCGATGCTGCTGTATAAATTACTCAGGTCTCTGCCCGTGAAAGCCTGATTATTATTGCCGAATATAGCAAAAGCCCTGGATGTATAATCAGTAAAATTGCTGTACTCCTTTGAACCTATTGATGCACCAATCAGAGTGGCATAGGCCGAGGCAACCTCCTGACTGTTTTCTCCAAACAATTTTTCAGCCAAAGGGATATACATTAACATATATTCTTTTACCCTGATATAATCACCAAGGTAATTATATGCTACCCCTATATTAAATATAGCTGTCGTGTATCTCTGGTCAATTAAACCAATCCTGTCCCTTATATCTGCGGAGTGTATTAAATTCAGAATTGCATTATTATATCTGGCTGCAATCAGATTGCATATACCTGAATAATAATAGAGCTCGGACATAACTGTACTGTCGGATCTGAATGATTGAACCAGCCTCTGCAGGCTGTCGGCCATGGTAAGCGCACCATCAATATCCTTTCCGGAATCCAGGATTTGAACTCTTGAACGGATTCTTTCAATCATCGGAGAATTTAAAGAACCGGCCTGTTCTGAGACAAATAAATCAACTACCGGCAGCATCCGGTCAATGGGCCGTACCCTGGGAATTCCTGCAGACAGGCATACCAGTGCTGAAATAATCAGGAAGAATTTTAAAAGTTTATTTCTGGTATACCTGTGAATCATTTTACAATGTTAGCTTTTTCTTTTTAAAATTGTAAAAATTAGACCGATTTTCAAAACTACCTTAATATAATCAGAAAATTTTCCTTCATAACTGCTTGATTTTCTGCATAAATTAAAAATAATCAATTTTTTTTACTTTTTTTGTGTCACAATTGGGGACCAACTGACATGTAGTATTGTAAACTATTACAAATTACCCTGAATAAGTAACAATACTAAAAACGAAAGATTATGAAAACCCTGAATTTCGAAAAGACAAGTGAATTTTTTGCTGAATTTGTTCTGTCCAATAATGAAATGATTAATGTCCGTGGTGGCAAAGGCGAAGGTGTCCCAATTGTATTACCTCCGGTTCCACCAATCAAAATCTGAAAAAAATGTGTTCCCGTTTAGCGTAACGGGAGAAATTATGTGACAGTCACGCTGTTTGTATAGTACTGTTACGGAGTTAAAGGCTTACTGTGCCCAATGTTGGGCTGGTACATTGAAATAGGAATTAAAGAAGTTGCTATAGATATGATTTTCAAATGTATACAATTATACATATAATATAATGTGTGATGTCAGAGATAATATTAATAAATAAATATAAAATTTAATTTTATGAAAACAATCGATTTTTCATACTTCATCGAAAGGTACAATGCCGGTGAGATGAATGAAGCTGAAAAAGCATGGTTCCGCAAAGAACTCGGCGATAACGAAAATCTCCGTGACGAAGTTTCTTTAAGGCAAAAAGCCGACATGGTTATTAAGGACCATGACATAATTTCTTTACGTAATAAGCTTTCCGCTATTGAAAAGAGAAGAGCAGAGACTCTTCCCGGAAATGGCAACCGTAAACATATGCCGTTAACCAGGGCCGCAGTATTTGCAGGGATAATACTTGCAGGGAGCCTCGCATTCATCGGTACCAGGAACATTCAGACAGAAGAAATCTTCGACCGGTTCTATAATTCATATGAGGTTACTGCAAATCTACGATCCATGGAAACCCATGTGAATTCGGATTTTTCAGTTGCCATTGATTATTACAATATCAAGGATTATCGCAGTGCAGCACTCTGTTTCAGCAAAGTGCCTGATAATGATCCAAAATATATGGAATCAACGATGTTATATGGGGTATCAGAGTTCGAGGAAATGAATTTTCCTGAAGCAAAGCAATCATTTGAAGAAGTTATCAGCAATAATGATAACCTGTTCCTTGAAGATGCTAACTGGTATCTTGCATTGTGCCATCTGAAGACTGGCGACAAGGAGAGTGCTATTACTGAGCTTACTTCCATTAAAAAGTCGAGGAGCATCTACAGCAGTGATGCCAGGAAAATATTACGAAGAATAAAATAAACGCAATACAGTTGCTAAAAATTCTTGTACCCATAGTATAATAAAATGGATCTTAAGGGGAAAAATATTACAGGTGCTGATGAGGGTCAAAGGAAGGATGTGATCTCACTGAATAACAGCATGATCAATTGTCCTACCGTGATCACGGGGATGTCGCACGAAGTGCGGACACATATGAATGCAATTGTAGCTTTTTCATTTCTCATGAACAGGAACAATTGCAATGAGATGGAGAGGGAAGATTACAACAACCATATTATTTCGTCGTGTGAGCAACTGTTAGGACTTTTTGACAATTTTTTTGATTCAGCAATAATCGATACGGGTAATTCACAAACTGACTTGAAAGTAAGTAAACTCAGCACTATTCTGGATGATCTTCTTACAGAATTCAGGGAAATACTTAAAAAAGAAGATTCCAGGGATATAGTGCTGGTGAGCGAAAGCAATCTTGCCGAGACTTTTGACATAATTATTGATTCTGACAGGGTATTCAGGGTAATGCGTAACCTGTTTCAGAATGCAGTAAAGAATACACATTCAGGGTATATTAAGATCGGTTACTCATTCAGGGATAACGAGCTAACCTTTTACGTTCTTGACTCTGGCCAGGGTTATTTCAAATGCAAAGAATTTCTTCATACTGAGGATCTGAATGAATCGTTGAGTAAATACAATGATACGGCATCAGCGATCAACCTGACCCTGGCCAAAAAGATTATTCAAATTCTGAAAGGATCCATGTGGGTCGAATGCAACGGACTTACCGGTACCGGTATCTATTTTTCGGTTCCCGTAAAGATTGCAGAAAGTTTCAGATACAATAATAAACGAATTTGTTAATTCCACGGTCGCAGATCTGATATAGCGGAATTGCAACAATGTCTGAATAAATGTAGTGTGAGAAAATCGATGACCGTCCGGCCACGGACGGTCTTTTTATTTTTTCCTT
>CAZKMH010000111.1:0-10010 GCA_964553395.1 uncultured Rikenellaceae bacterium
TTGGAAAAAATACTCCGGGCAATAAGATCAACATAGGTCAGATAGGTTGCGGACGTATTGCCCGGGAACATAATCTGCCCGACATACTTAAATTTGATAACGCCAGGGTGATTGCTGTTTGTGACGTTGACAGCAAACGAATGGCAGATGGTAAGAAGTTTATAGAGAATTATTATAATAAAGAAACAGGCAGTGCCAATTATGTAGATGTCAGGATGTACGGGGACTATCGTGAAATGTTGCTTAATCCTGATATTGATGCTGTAATAATAAGCACACCTGACCAATGGCATGCTCAACCGGCCATTGAAGCTGCCCTGGCCAAAAAAGATATTTATTTGCAAAAGCCTGCAACCCTTACAGTTGTGGAAGGCCGGCTTTTGAGTAATGTTGTTGCCAGGCAGAAGGTTATTTTACAGATAGGGGCACAGTGTCGTTCACGGGACCCTCAGTACAAAAGAGCTGCTGAACTCGTGCGAAACGGGCGCATCGGGAAAATTCATACGGTAAAAATTGGTCTCCCCGGCGATCCTTCCGGTCCCGAAGTTCCTGAATCGGAAGTTCCGAAAAATTTGAATTATGATATGTGGCTGGGATCAACCCCGGAAGTTTATTACACTGAAATGCGGGTACATCCGCAGAATGACTATTCCCGTCCAGGCTGGTTACGCTGTGAACAGTTTGGTGCAGGAATGATAACAGGTTGGGGTTCACATTTCTATGATTATGCTGCATGGGGAATGGATACAGAATATACGGGACCTGTCTCTGTAGAGGCTGTCGCACAATTTCCAAAATCCGGAATATGGGATGTACATGGAGATTTTATGGTCAAAGCAGAATATGAGAATGGGATTACGATGTATACCAGCAGTGCTTACCCTTACGGCATAAAGTATGAAGGTGATGACGGCTGGATATTCGTTTCACATGCCCATGCAACAAAACTGGACGCCAGTGATCCCAAAATACTCTCTTCAGAGATAGCAGAGACCGAAATTAACCTATACCATAGTGCTGAGCATCATGGTAACTGGCTTGACTGCATTAAAAGCCGTAAACAACCCATAACGCCGGTTGAGGTAGGTCACCGGGCATGTACAGTTTGCCTGCTCAGCCATATTGCCATGAAAGTTCCGGGTATACTGAACTGGGATCCGGAGAAAGAACAATTCAGGAAAAATGACCTTGCCAGTTCGATGCTGAAAAAACCTCAGCGCTATCCCTATGGTACCGATTATATAAAAGCATAAGAATGTAAAGAATCGAAACCTTGGGATTAGAGTAAGGATCAGTGTGGAGACCTGCAATATATTGACATCATCAATTAATGAGTTGAATGACAAATGCCTGACTTAACCGGACAAATATGAAAAGAACGATAATGCTCTCTATTATGATGCTTCTGGCATCAATTTTCTTACCATCAGGTGACTGTTTATCTGGCAATTTGTACGCGGAAGGAGGTTTTCCGGAGGCCGGGAAAGTCAAGATTGCCAGTCTGTCATATATCCCTGTAAAGTGGGACAAGGAAGCCAACCTTAAAACAATTGAAAAAATGGCAAGGACGGCTGCATCAAAAGGCGCTCAGATCCTTATAACCCCGGAAGGCGGTCTGGAAGGATACCTGATTGATGAGTTGCTCAGAAGTCCTGAACGTGAAAAATGGGAACCCAGGTTCAGGGAAATAGCTGAGCCACTGGACGGACCTACTGTAATGAAAGTCCGGGATCTGGCACAGGAGCTGAAAGTAGACATTGTGCTGGGCTTTCTGGAACGCGATGGTCAGATTCTGTATAACAGCTGTGCCTGGATCGATTCAGTGGGAGAGGTAATACATGTGCACAGGAAAACACAACTGGCCGAGCCATATTTTGACCCGGAATATTATCATCCGGGTTATGAGGCAAAGGCGTTTGATACCCGTTTCGGACGCATGGGCATGCTTATATGCTTCGAACGTCAGATACCTGAAGTGGCAAGTGCTCTTGCCCTTGACGGAGCACGTGTACTTATCAATCCGTCATACGGATCACGGGGCGAATGGAATACCATCATGCTGAGAACCAGGGCACGCGATAATGAAGCTTACCTTGTTTTCACACACCCCAGGCAAACCCTTGTGATCTCACCTGACGGTAGTATCATTGCTGATGTTGATAAAGAGGGGGGTGCAGGGATTATTTATGCTGAACTTAACCTGGTATTAAGACCTCCTGAAAAACTGACTAAACGGAGGCCGGAAGTATTTGAAGAAGGAATTACAGAAAACCTGCCCGGCGCCAGCAAACGTTTGTCCCGCCCGGGTCATATCAGTGTGGCGGCAGTGCAGATGCACTCTTCCCACAGCCTGAAAGAAAATGTGGAAAAGATCTGCCGGCATCTTTCGGAATGCGCCCAAAAAGGTGTCAGAGTGGCAGTTTTCCCGGAGTGTGCCACAACAGGATATTTCAGTGATGAGATCACGGGATACTCCATTGAGGATTATCTCAATGCAGAAAAAGAAATTGCAAATTCATGCATCTCCAATAAGATTTATGCGGTTGTTGGCACCCCTTATTTCGAGGACGGACAACGGTACAATATGGCGCTGGTAATCGACGATAAAGGACAAACCATTCACCGTCAGGTTAAAATTAATCTGGTCGGAGGCGACAAACCCTGGGCTCAGCCGGGAAACCGCCTGGGAATATTCCGTATCGATGGCGAAATATGCTCGATTATAATTTGTCATGATTCCAGGTATCCTGAACTGGTTCGCCTGCCCGCTATCAAGGGTGCAAGACTGATTTTTTATTTGTCATGTGAAAGCAATATCACAAGTGAATATAAAATCGAGCCATATCGTGCTCAGGTGGTAGCACGTGCAGTGGAGAATAATGTCTACATAGTTCAGGCTAACACGCCACAAAGAATCAATCCTCTCGAGGGCTCACATGGCCAGAGCCGGATTGTTGATCCCAACGGAAATCTTATTCAGGAAGCTTCCATTTTCAATGAAGAAGTTCTGACGGAGGAGCTGGATCTGACAAAAGCCTCCGGTGGCACGGCAAAAAGAAGTCTTGAGGCGGGTTTCCTGAACGAGTGGTGGGAAAAAGGATTGGAACTGGTGAACGATCCTGACCAGGGAAGGATGTAAGAAAAAATGAGAAAAACTATAATTACATTTATCCACACTTCCGGGGGAGGAACAATAACCCGGAGGCTTGCGGAAGTCCGGAAGAGGATATCCTTGAACTCGTATCCTCAGGGAATTGTGTAAATAAACCTATCAGTTATGGAACCCAAAAGTGTAATCAGGACCAGGCTTGCGCCTGTTTTCGTATTGTATTTAATTGTGCTTTATTCCTGTTCTTCTGAAAACAACAAATCAGGAGGACAACTTTACGATCTTGGTACCGGGCTGAAATCCAGGTCGATATCATTTGAAAATCCCACAGGCGAACCGGGCAAGGGCGGACAGACAGCCAGTAACCTGGGTGTGGGACGGAAAGGATTTCCCGCCAAAGGGATTGCTCCCGGAGAAACCATTGAACTATGCAGGATAAGTGGTGCCGGGACTATTACGCATATCTGGATGACAGGCGGTTTCCGGAATAAAAATGCATCTGCACTCCGGAGTATGGTAATCAGAGCTTATTGGGAAAATCAGGAACACCCGAGTATTGAATGTCCTTTGGGCGACTTTATGGGATCAGCACATGCTAAAGTGAATTCTTACGAATCAGCCGTTCACTCAACCGGGATAAATTCTGCTTTAAATATCTGGTTACCAATGCCATTTAGCAAAAATGCAAGGCTGACCCTGACCAATGAAGGAGATGAAACTATAACTCTTTTCTACCAGATTGATTATACTGTTGATGACAAACACACCGGGAATTTTGGAAGATTGCATGTCTGTTTCCGGAGAGAAAATCCTACTATGCTCAAAGAGGATTTTGAAATTCTGCCAAAAAGGAATGGTGAAGGAAGATTTATAGGAGCGGTTCTGGGGATCCGGTCATTTGAATCCAACTGGTGGGGTGAAGGGGAAATTAAAATATTTATGGACGGTGATACCGAATTTCCAACTATCTGCGGTACAGGAAGTGAAGATTATGTTTGTCTTTCGTATGGTATGCAGCAGACGCCCTTCCTTTATCATGGTTGCAGCTGGAATCAGAACGGTTTCATCTCAATGTACCGTTGGCATTTACCCGATCCTGTTTACTGGGAAAAGGAGTGCCGGATTACCATCCAGCAGATTGGATATAGCGGTCAGCTGCGATCTGAGAATAAACCTCCATTATATGAGAGGCAGGATGACTGGAGCTCTGCTACATTCTGGTACGAACCTGTTCCAAGTGACCCTCTGCCGGATTTCCCTGACCTGAATAGCCGGACTGCGAATTTGTGGGAAGAACCATCACTCTGATATTCAGATTGTCCTGAAGGTGTCTCAAAAGGTATAATGAAAAAGTCTTAATCAATGAAACGGAAGAGTGAAGAAGAATATTAATCATAATGTATCCGGCAAACAAGCAAACTGGATAACAATAGGAACGATCGGATTATTCTTCTTTATTTTTGGTTTTGTTACCTGGCTGAATGGAATACTGATACCCTATCTTAAGATCTCCTGTGAGCTCAATCATTTTCAGTCCTATCTTGTCGCATTTGCTTTTTATATCGCCTACGTTATAATGGCAATACCCTCATCATGGGTACTTAAAAGGACAGGACTGAAAGCGGGTATGATGACCGGATTATTCATAATGGCAGTTGGTGCCCTGTTTTTCATCCCTGCAGCAATGACAAGAACATATCTACTCTTCCTTTCAGGCTTATTTATTATGGGAAGCGGACTGGCACTTATGCAAACTGCGTCAAATCCATATATTACTATACTTGGGCCTATCGAGAGTGCGGCGCAACGTATAAGCATTATGGGAATATGCAATAAATCAGCAGGCATAATTGCCACTTTTTTGTTTGGCGTTATGGCATTGAGTGATGGTGATGCATTAATGGAACAGCTTAAAACCATGGAAGATCCGCAGAGATCCTTAATGCTCGACGAACTCGCTTCCAGGGTAGTTATTCCATATCTTGCAATGGCAGGAATTCTTGTTGCAATAGGGATAATGGTTAAAATTTCGAAATTGCCTGAGATCGATCCTGATGTGGAGAACGCCTCCAGAGAGGATCCGAAAACTAATAACAAAACCTCAATTTTTCAGTTTCCGTTCCTCCTTTTGGGTGTGGTGGCAATATTTTGTGATGTCGGACTGGAAATAGTTGCAGGTGACACAATTATCAGCTATGGTCTCAGTCAGGGAATTCCGATATCTGTCGCTAAACATTTCACTTCAATGACAATGGTTGCCAGTATATTGGGCTATACATTAGGTATCATCGCAATACCACGCTTTATCTCACAAAGCAATGCATTGAAAATATGTGCTGTACTTGGTGTCATATTAACACTTACAGCTATCGGATCGCCAAAAATGATGTCAGTGGTTTTCATAGCATTGCTTGGAATGGCCAACTCCCTTATCTGGCCTGCTGTATGGCCTCTGGCTATTGAAGGATTAGGACGGTTCACCGGTATCGGATCATCGCTTCTGATAATCGGGAATCTTGGTGGCGCTCTCTTGCCTCTGTTATATGGCCGTCTGGCGGATGTTATTGATCCTAAACTGGCTTACATTATTGTCATACCATTTTATTTCTATATTTTGTATTACGCAATTTCAGGACATAAAGTCGGAAAAAAAGCTTTCATATGATAAAGGTTCAGGCAAGTGTTTCAAAGGGCTGGCTATATAAACACGGAGGTTTTGTATTTGACTCCGGATATTATCTTGATCCATATTACAGGATGAAACAGGATGAAGCATGTCATGATTATATTAAAGGCAGGTTTCCCGATTACCCGATTTACAATATGGAATCTAACCTCGTACAGGCTGAATATGTTGTTCCCAACATGATGCTGGTAGGAGCGATCCAGCCCAATATGATAATAGCTGCAGCCCTTGGTGCCGAGTTTGTGTTTGTATCTGACAAAGACTCAGATGTTAAAGGATTTCCTCTGAAGGATATCAAAGAGGCAGATGAATTGCCCGCAGTTGATGAGATTCTTAAGCTCCCGGTCTTAAAGAGCCTTGAAGACCAGTATCTTAAGGCACGTGAAAAATACCCTGATTGCAGGATTATCCCGCCATTTTTCTGGGACACTTCCGGACGTGCCACTATTCATGGAATAATAACAACATCAATGAAATTCATCGGGCAGGATATTTTTACCCTTATGATGCTTAAGCCGGAACTGGTAAAAGGGATCCATGACTGGATAACCGATGTTTATATTCGTGTAATCAAATTCTTCTCAGATCTGGGAGATATCCCTGTCACTTCCGTTCACGTCGGGGAGTGCTCAGGTACAATGCTTGATGAAATTTCATATAAAGAATTTGTGACACCATATATAAGCCGTATAGGCAAAGAATTCGGGGCAATACGCCTTCACAGCTGCGGTAATGCCGATCATGTTATGGGATCCATCTGTGAGGTTGAGAATCTGAAAATCATCGACACTGGATCTAACACTTCTCTGGCAAAGATCAGGCAGATCATGGGTAACGATTTTGAACTCAATGTTGCCCCGCCTGTCGAAATAATTTCTGAAGGCTCAAATCCGGGAGATATCAGACAATGGCTTGAAAAAACATTGACTGACAATGACGACGGCAATCTGAAAATTGCCTGTCACCTTGAGCCTGATTATAACTTATCGAATTGTTTATTCATCCATGATGAATTAGACAGGCTGGGAATTTCGAAGAAAGGAAGGATTTATTAAACAAGCAGAATCAAAATGTTCGGTAAGAAAAATTTAACAAATAACTCTTTAATAGGTCTGGCCGGCCTTGCCTCAGGACTTTTTATTTCAGGTTGCCATTCACAGGATCCGGATGATTTACCAAATATTGTTTTGATTCTGGCCGATGATATGGGTTATGAATGTCTGGGGTGCAATGGTAGTATTGAATATAAGACCCCAAATATTGACAGGTTGGCAGCAACTGGAATTCGTTTCGAAAACTGTTACTCTCAGCCGTTGTCTACACCCTCACGGGTTAAATTAATGACCGGAAAATATAATTTCAGAAATTATGAGGACTTTGGATATCTTAATCCGGATGAAAAGACGTTTGGAAATTTGCTGAAAGGAGCCGGTTACGAAACATGTATTGCAGGAAAATGGCAATTAAATGGTTTAAACAGGAATAATCCGGGGAACCAGGATGTAACGCGTCCAAATCAATTTGGCTTTGATGAATACTGCTTGTGGCAACTTCACCACACCAGAGCCCAGGGAGAAAGATATGCCAATCCGTTATTGACCCGGAACGGAGAAGACCTGCCCATGGATAGGGATGCCTATGGCCCACAATCAGTTGTTAATTATTTAACAGACTTCATTGAACGTAAGGCAGATAAGCCCTTTTTTATCTACCATCCCATGATGCTTCCACATGATCCGTTTGTTCCTACTCCGGATTCTCCCGCATGGGCAGAGCCTTCCAGACGCTATGAAAATGATACGGCATATTTTGCAGATATGATCGCTTATATAGATAAAATTGTGGGACAGATTCAAATGAAGCTTAAGGAAAAGGATCTCTGGGATAATACTCTTTTAATTTTTACGGCTGACAATGGTACAAATCAATCCGTGATTACCGGTACATTAAAAGGAGAAATAAGGGGAGGGAAAGGATCTTCACTCAATACCGGGAATCACGTTCCCATGATCATATCCTGGCCGGAAAAGATTAAAAAGGGCAGGGTATTTAATGGAATTGTCGATTTCACTGATGTTTTGCCCACTCTGGCTGACGCAGCATCCCTTGATCCATCTTCCTGTTTTACAGACGGCAAAAGCTTTATAGATGTATTATCCGGACGAAATAAAAGGAGAGATAAAGATGAAATATTCATTCACTATTCCCCAAGATGGGGTGGTTTTAAACACAACAGGTGGGTAATGGATGGTGAATACAAACTATACCAGGATGGTATTTTCTTCAATACTCTAAATGACCCCGGCGAAAAAACTCCATTGTTGAAACTTTCTGATAAGGAGATGAAAATCAGGAAGAAATTCCAGGATATTTTGACGGAAAAAGAAACCGGATTTCCCTTCAGCTGGAATGATAGTAAATTCAGTCCTCCTGAGAAATGATAAATTAACCTGTTGAAAAAGAATCCTTTTCGGATGGAAATAAATCAGTTAATAAGAATGAGTATCCTGTTAAACCGGAAATTCGTTACCGTTCTGCTGATATTGAAACTGTCGTGCGTAATTACCTCAGGTCAAAACCAGCCGGAGACGTTCAGGGATGGGAAACTGCTGAGAGGCGAGAAATGGGCCCCGTTCAATTACCCTGAAAAGGCTGATTTTTATGTCTCTCCATATGGCGATGACAAGTGGTCAGGAACATTGCCGGAGCCGAACGCCGATAAGACCGACGGACCGTTCCTTACCATTGAACGCTCACACATAGCAGTGCGTGATCTGAAAAAGAAAGTTTTTCTCCCAAAAGATCCGCCGGTCGAGAAACGGTTTATCGGATCGCCGCATCCGTTCGGAAGAGGTAAGGATATCCTTATTTATATCCGCGGAGGTAATTATTTTTTAAAGCAGCCACTGATCTTTGAGCCTCCGGATGGAGGTGAAAGAGTCGAGACCAATCTCCCGACAGGTGCTTTTGAATACCATAAGCTAAAGGATCATTATGTAACATATGCGGCATACCCTGGAGAGAAACCTGTTATTTCAGGAGGGCATCCTGTTTTTGGCTGGCGTAAGACAGGAAAAAAATGGAATGCCTTATTTGATGCAGATACTGCCGCAATGCTTTTGGTAAACGGTAAAAGGCAAATACTTGCACGTACTCCAAATGAGGGTTATTTTGTTCCCAGGGCTATTTCAATATCCGATGGGGTGCTTTATTTCAACCAGGGGGAAGTCAAATCATGGAAAGAAATGGAAGGTAACCGGGTCATCATGCTTTTACGATGGCATACAGGTATAAATTCGTTCATAAAAGTGGATGAGAAAAACGGGATCGCCACATTCAGAACGCCTCAGGAAGGTGTTGTGATCGTCCCCCCAAGATATTATATTGAAAATGTCAAAGCACTGCTTGATGCTCCGGGAGAGTGGTTTTTTGACAGGAAGCGGAAGGAGATAAGCTATATCCCGGGAGATGAAATTACTGATCTGAACAACGTTACAACGATAGTACCATCATTGAACAGATTAATTGAAGTCCGGGGAAAAATAGGACAACCTGTCCGTAATCTGCGGTTTTATGGATTGACATTTGATGGTGTAACTGCCGGAAGCAGTGCAATAAGTTTTGAGTTTGCCCATACTTGTGAATTTGCCGGATGCGAAGTCCGTTCATGCAATGGTACGGGGATCTCTGTTAAGAAGGGTTGTTATCAGACCAGGATCCTCGGTAACCGGCTTGAAACAATAGATAATGGTGGCATAAGTATAAACGGACCAGCCAGGCCCGGCGACGGAAGGGAAATAATAAGGGAAACGATCATATCGCATAATAAGCTGTACAGTTGCGGAGGTACAAATATCAGTGCAAATTATACTCTGATGACGACGATCTCTCATAATTATATAACAAAAACAAGAGGCCGTTTCGGGATCTATGTAGGTGGCTGGGCTAACCAGGAAGAGGCGATAGATGGGGGATATGTTGTTGAATATAACCACCTAGATGATGTCCAGAGGGATGCAGACGACTCAGGTGCGATCACAACCGCAGGATTGACTTTTAATTCAATTGTCAGGCGGAACCTGATCCATAATGTAAATGCAGGATTTTTTAATGACAATGTCGGTTTCTGGTTTGATAATATGTCCTCAGGGTGGACCGTGGAAGAAAATATCTTCTACAATCTTGAACAGGGTGAAATGAAATTATGTGCTGCCC
>CAZKMH010000112.1:0-9979 GCA_964553395.1 uncultured Rikenellaceae bacterium
ACTGATAATAACTCCCGTACCAAGAGATTGTGGCCCCTTGCCTGGTATGCGATCAGGAAAGCCAATCTTGCACTTGAAAAGCTGCCACTGCTGATCGATGCCACGCAGGAAGAAAAAGATCTGATAGAGGGACAAGCTTTATTCTTCAGGGGCTTCATGTATTTTGAACTGATGAAATGGTGGGGCGGATTACCCTATATAGAAAAAGTGCTGTCACAAGATGAAGATCTCAGGTTTCCTCGTCTGACATACAAGGAAACAGCCTTAAAAGCAGCAGCAGACTTAAGGGCTGCGGCTGATCTGTTGCCCGTAAACTGGGACGAAATAGAAGCTGGTCAGACTACCCTTGGGAACAATGATGACCGGATAACCAGGTTGCATTGCCTTGGATATCTTGGAAAGGATCTGCTGTATGCAGGAAGTCCGATGATGAATGAAGCATCCGGCGGACCGGCAGCATTTGATGCTGAACTATGCAAACAGGCTGCAGCAGCTTTCGCGGAAGCCATTGAACTTAATGACCAGACAAACAGATATCAATTGCAGTCATGGGCTACATGGACAGATAATTTCTGGGTATGGTCACCCAGCAACAGGACAATGTCGGGCGGTACAGAAGTGATTATGAACTGTCATGTTTATGATGCCGGCAGGGTAAGGTGGTCCACAGTGGGTCAGACAACCCCTGTTCAGTTTGGCGGTAACACCAGCACATCTGAGGTTCCAACTTGGAACTACATTAAGAACTATGCTATGGCAAATGGTTTGCCAATTGATGATCCTGCATCCGGTTATGACCCAAATGATCCCTGGGCAAACAGGGAACCACGATTCTATAGCGATATAGCAGTGGACGGAGAAAAAATGGTAGCGAGCGCCGCAGCAGGACCTGACCAGTTTATTCAGACTTATACCGGAGGGCGCCACCGGGGTACTTCAAATGGAACTGTAACAGGCTTCTATTATAAAAGGTATTCCCCTAACGGGTGCAACCAGTGGGATAACAAATGGGGAGCATTTCAGGCATATGTACCGTTCCTGCGCCTTGCCGATATCTATCTTATGTATGCCGAGGCTGTCCTTCAGGGTTATGGTTCTGCTTCAGGCAGTGATCCCGGCCTGGCCACTCTTACCGCAGAGGGAGCATTGAATATTGTAAGGAACCGCGCCCAGTTACCGAATGTTTCGGCAACGTATACTGCTTCAAAGGATATATTTATGGAGGAGATAATCCGCGAGAGGGCTGTGGAGCTTGCATTCGAAGGAGCCCGTTTCCAGGATATCCGCAGGTGGAACCTGAATACTCTGCCCAAGTACAAGATCAAAACAGCTCTTGATTTTGACCGTGATCCTGATACCAAGAAACCAATTAATATAAGGGAAAGAACCGTATTAGTCAGGGTCGCCGAAAAGAAGCATAACTGGCTTCCTTTCCAGGTCAGCTTTACCAAGCAGTATGAAGGATTTCCACAAAATCCGGGCTGGTAGGTCATAGAGTTATAATGTTAAAATCCTGAAAAATGAAGAAAAAATATTTCTATATACTATTCCTGCTGAGCCTGGCAGTTCTACTCCTGCCGGCAAAATCCTTTGGCCAGAGGGCTCAGCAGGCAAATACCGTAACAGTTGAATCAGTGGTCGCTGACGAAAATGGAAATCCTTTACAGGCGACCATTTACGGTAACGAAGGACTGGTTGTCACTAAAACTGATCCTTCAGGCAGATTCACAATCACTATTCCACTCCAGACCGATCTATTCATCCAGGCCGAAAATTATGAATCCAGGCTTTTTAAAGCAGGTGAGATACAGAACCTTAAGGAATTCAGGCTTACTGCCTCTGCATTCATGTATGGCGAAAGGGATGATGTTAATATTGCTTTCGGAAAGGTGAAAAAAGGAAACCTGGTCAGTGCCATTAGTGTGATGGAACCTGACGAAATCGTTGAATATGATAATTACCAGTGGCTTTCTAACGCTATTGAAGGCCGCATAACCGGTATGAGAGGCTCATCGAACATCAGAGGTATAGGAACCCCTTTGTTTATTGTTGACGGGTTGCCCCGTGATATTTCACTGATCTCGATGAATGAAGTCGACCAGGTAACAATTCTGAAGGATATTAATTCATCTGTACTCTTTGGCAGCAGGGCTGTAAACGGAGTTGTACTTGTAACTACAAAAAGGGGTGAGCCATATAAGAAGGAGGTCAGGGTGAGCGGCTATTATGGTATTGATATACCGCTTGAGCTGCCCAACTACCTGCCATCAGCAGAATACATGGAGCTGTATAATGAGGCCAGGTTAAATGACGGCCTTTCGTCCCAGTATGACCCGGCTACCATTCAGAACTACAGGACCGGGAATAAATACCGGTATCCCAATATCGATTATTATTCATCAGAATATCTGAAATCAATAAAGCCGGAATTTATGGCAACAACCGAACTGTCGGGTGGTAATGATGTAGCGACCTATTATGCAAATGTAGGATGGGGGCAGGTCGGAAGCCTCTTGAATTTCGGAGAAGGCAAGAATGGCGCGGAGAATTCGTTTAATATCAGAGGGAACGTCGACCTTAATATCAATAAATATGTAAAGAGTGCAATTGATGCCGTAGCCATTTTTAACAATGTTAAAGGGCAGACAGGAAATTTCTGGGGAAATGCATCGACGTACCGGCCAAATCTTTTCGCACCCCTTATCCCTATGAACCTTGTAGTGCCTGCAGCCGGTGGCATCGTCGAGTCACGCAAAACCGATGTAAACGGAATTTATCTTGTTGGCGGAACATCAGCCTACCAGACAAATCCGATCGCAGAAGGATTTGTCGGAGGCAACCTGCAGACCATAGGCCGTACATTCTCATTCAACAACAGAGTGGATGTCGACCTGAATGATCTTATTCAGGGGCTGGCATTCCATACAAATATTGCATTTGACCTTTTTACTCGTTATCAGCAGAGTATAGATAACTCCTATTCGGTCTATGAACCCGTATGGGATGCTGATGTGGATTCCATCACTACATTAACAAAGTATGGAACGGACACACGTACCGGTGATCAGATAGTAGGCGGCTCTTATTTTGAGCGCAGATTCGGATTTTATGGTATGTTCGATTATAACAGAACTTTCTCTGATATCCATAATATCTACTGGACTCTGGTTGGATATGGTCAGAGACGCAAGGTACAGGGTGACGAACAGGGACAGAAAGATTTCAACCTGGGGTTGCGCTTTGCATATACATATAATAAGAAGTATCTGGTCGACCTGAGCGCTGCACTCGTAAACTCAGTTAAGCTTCCTGATGACGGCAGAATGAAACTTTCTCCCTCAATAGGACTTGCATGGGTCATAAGCTCGGAAGACTTCATGTCGTCAATGAGTTTCCTCGATTACCTGAAACTCAGGGCATCAGCCGGAATACTCAGGAGTGATGCAGGGATAGACGGTTTCTACTACTATGATAATGTATACACCACCTCTTCAAGTTATAACTGGTACGAAGGAACCTATTCAAACTCTGGAGTATTATCCAGCAGGGGTAGTAGCCCGGATCTCTCTTTCGAAAGCCGTAAGGAGATCAACCTCGGTTTCGAAGGTTCGATGTTCAACAGGCTTCTTGAAATTGATGCAAACATCTTTGCCACCCAGTACTACGATCAGATAACCAGGCCAACATCTCTCTACCCAAGCTTCTATACCAGCTACCTGCCATATACAAACTTTGATAATAATGCATACAAAGGTGCAGAACTGGGATTGAGAATTAACAAAGAGCTCGGAGCAGTTTCCCTGTCTGTCGGATTTAATGCGCTTTATGCGGATTCAGAAGTAAAGGAAAGGGATGAAGTGTGGGAAAATGATTATCAGTACAGGAAAGGAAATCCGGTTGATGCAATGTTTGCCCTGGTCGCCGACGGACTCTTTGCAGATCAGGATGATATTGACGATCAGGCACTCCAGCTTTTCGGAACAGTGAGGCCCGGCGACATTAAATATATTGACCAGAATGAGGACGGTGTGGTCAATGCAAATGACCAGGTAATGATCGGACGATCAGGCGCGCCTTTCTCATTGGGGCTTGATGTAATGCTTAAATATAAAAGCTTTACTCTCTATGCTTTGGGTTACGGGAGAACAGGTGCTGATGATTACAAGGACGGGAATTATTACTGGGTTGACGGGGATGACAAGTACACTGGTTTTATCCTGAACCGGTGGACGCCAACAAACAAGGCAAATGCCACCTTCCCGAGGTTAAGTTCTCTTTCCAGCTCGAATAATTTCCAGAATTCAACATTCTGGCTCTACAAGAACAATTATTTCGACCTCCAGAGAGTTCAGCTGAGTTATAAATTCCCTTCTTCGGTCGCAAGAATTCTCTTTATGAAGGACCTTAACTGTTATGTTGATGCAACAAACCTGTTGCTAGTCTCTAAATACAGGGAGATCAGAGAGTTAACTGTTGGTGCTGAACCCCAGTACAGGACATTCTCTGTTGGTATAAGAACATTGTTTTAATAAACTAAATCTACTAATTATGAGATTAATTAAGATATCTTCCTTGCTGGTGGTTATTCCGCTGCTTCTGGGTTCCTGTGAAGCATTACTGGATCCCCTGGATGATAATCACAGCACATTTGAAAGGATTTACAGGGATTCCGATTTTGCTGAAGGGTTGTTAATTACAGCTTATGCCAGGATACCAACCAATGGTCTGACATACAATGATGTAGCCACAGATGATGCAGTTTCAAATATTAAGCTTAACAACTATCATCTTATGGCAACAGGCCAATGGTCAGCTCTTTATAATCCCTTAAATCAATGGGACAATTGCAATATGGCAATTATGTATCTAAATCAGTTTCTGACCATTGTGGACTCCACTAACTGGAAATGGACCAATCAGGAAATCAGGAAACTGATGACGCAACGTTTCACAGGTGAAGCTTATGCACTCAGAGGCCTGTTCAAATACCACCTTCTGCAAACTATTGGCGGAATTGGTGAAAACGACCAGCTGCTTGGTATACCTTTGTATGACACTTATATTGAAACTCCTGATGAGTTCAACACACCAAGAGCCACATTTGCAGCATCAATAGCATCGATCAATGCTGATCTCAACAAAGCGCTGACTTATCTTACAGTTGATGACTATAAGGATGCAACAATCCTTCCTGCAGGCTTTGAATGGGTTACAAACATCTCGTCTTTTAATACTGTTTATGGCAATCTGGCCATCCAGAGAATAAGCGGACGCATAGTAAAAGCCATCAAGTCCAGGGTCGCCCTCCTGGCTGCCAGCCCTGCATTTAACCCGACAAATGATCTTACTCTGTGGCAAAATGCCGCAGACGTTGCAGGAAACCTTCTGAATACAATCGGAGGAATAACAGGGATTGATCCGAACGGGCACAGATGGTATGTTTCCACTTACGTGGATGCTCTGAAGCTCACAACAAACCAGACCGACCAGAAGGAAATGATCTGGAGAAGACCCAAAGGACCTGCAAATACGAGAGAATTTGCAAATTTCCCTCCCGGACTCTTCGGAGATGGTAATGTCAATCCGACTCAAAACATCGTGGAAGCCTTCGGGATGTCGAACGGATACCCTATCACCGATGCAGTAAACAGTGGTTATAGTGCCACAGCACCGTATTCGGGCAGAGATCCACGTCTTGGATTATACATAATATATAATGGAGCTACCTATAAAAGTCAGTCCATAAAGACCGGAGTAGGTGGGGGTGTAAATGCCAAGGACTCCACTGAAAACTCAACACGCACAGGCTATTATATGAAAAAGCTTCTCCGTGAAGATGTTAACCTTACATCCGGGTCAACTACTACTAAAGATCATTATGAAGTTCATATGCGCTATACAGAGCTCTTCCTGATCTATGCCGAAGCCGCTAACGAAGCATGGGGACCCGATGGAATGGGAACAAATGGTTTTTCAGCCCGTGATGTCATTGGAGCCATCCGTAAGCGCGGAGGTATTGTACAGCCTGATAATTTTCTTGCGTCAATTGCAACCACAGAGGATTTGAGGGCACTGATCCGTAACGAAAGAAGACTGGAACTCTGCTTTGAAGGTCATCGCTTCTGGGATCTTCGCAGATGGAATGCCGATCTGACTGAACCGGCAAAAGGCATTAATATTAATAAAGCCGGAACTACCTTTAATGTGGTCACTGTTGAGGAAAGGGCATATAATAACTCTTACATGCATTACGGCCCGCTTCCGCAGAATGAGATCCTCAAGTTTAATGCTTTGATACAGAATAAAGGGTGGTAAGTATCAGTATGTAAAAGATTTGAAAAATTAAACTGAAATAATTATGAAGAAGTTAATAATAATACTGGCACTTTTTACAGGACTGATCGCATGTGAAAACTGGAACCAGGAATTTCCGGATTATAAGTTCACCGCTGCCTATTTCCCATATCAGTTTCCGGTCAGAACCCTGGTATTAGGTGATGATATCTATCCCAACGAGAACGACAACAACCATATGTGTATCATATACGCCGCATTCGGAGGCGTGTATGAGAACAAGATGGACCGTGTTCTGAATATAGCCCTTGAGCCGTCTCTTTGCAACAACGTAAGGTTCGGTCTTACTGCCGGTGATACAATCCGCCTGATGCCGGCATCATATTATACGCTAAGTTCGACAAGTTCAATTACCATCCCCACAGGAAAATTCAACGGAGGAGTTGAAGTTCACCTTACTGATGCATTTTTTGATGATCCGCGTTCTGTCAAAACGAGTTACGTTATTCCACTTAGTATAACTGGTACTTCCGATGTTGATTCGGTACTGTCAGGATTTTCATTAAAAGAGACTCCTGATCGCCGGATTACCGGGGACTGGGATATTCTACCGAAGGACTTTACCATGTATGCCGTGAAGTTTGTAAACCCATGGCATGGTCATTACCTTCACAGGGGAGTCACCGTTACAAAAGAGATCCTGCCTGATACCGTAGTCAACACACAGGTTCAACATCAGCTGTTTATTGAAAAAGATGAGGTATGGACCGTATTAACCAGTGGCAAGAACAAAGTTACTTTCTCCGGTACTATGCGTTCCAATAAGCTCTCAGGAGCCCTTAAAATGGAGATGACGTTCGATGGCAGCAACAACTGTGTTATCACTGATGCAGGCTCTGCATTTCCTGTTTCCGGGTCGGGGAAATTTGTAAGTAATGCTGAATCGTTTGGCAACAAGGACCGAAATGTCATTTATCTGACATATACCGCTACCGATGGTACTTATTCACTTACCGCAAATGATACACTGGTTGTCAGGGACAGGGGAACTGTCCTTCAGACATTTAACCCGGCGATATTATCCAAATAGTTGAAGTAAGGCTTAATAAATCAGCATATTGACCTTTTACAGGAAACAGGTCGGGACAATATGCTGATTTTTTTTGACCTTCCCGGTCCAGGATTATAATTACATTTAACAATATATTGTATTATGAAACACGCTTCATTATCAGCAATGTTACTGGCACTCCTGATCATGACTTCCTGCAGCAATGCCGGCAAAAAAGATCAGAATGCGGAAGATCTGCTAAAACCGTCCGTAACAGATTATTTAAGCCCCCGGACAGACACTTCATTTTTTGCGAAACTGAACCTCGATTTTCCCGGAATGCAAAAAGTAAGGAAAAGAGTTAAGCAGGGCGATTGGACTGGTGCAAAAGCTGCGTACCTTGAATTCAGGAGGAGCAAAAGCTTTGCTAAATGGGATGTAAATCCGGCAGATAAACCAGCCACACCGGCTGCCGACAACTTCCCGCCGGCAGACGACTGGATTATGAAGCATAAGATCCGGCCTTCTACAGGGGCTCCGGAAGCCATACTGGGTGAGGATATAAACTGGGAATATAATCCAGTGGCACCAAATGAACCTTATTTTACAAAAGAATGGACCTGGCAGAACCTGAACCGGATGCCTAACTGGGGTGTTCTGTCGGCAGCTTACTGGCAAACCCTCGATGAGAAATATGCAAAGGAATGGGTCAGTCAGGTTATTGACTGGGTTAAGGACAATCCTGTCCCCCTTGAAGAAGGACCTGGCAGTACACTGACATGGCGAACAATTGAATCAGGTATCAGGATGGCAGGTTCGTGGATGAATTCCTATTATCATTTCCTAAATTCTCCCTCGTTCACTCCGGAGGCTCATTTTGCTTTTATGATCGGAGTAATTGAACACGGACAGAGACTCGAAAAAACTGCTGCCGATTTTCCTGACCGCAGCGGTAACTGGGTTACAATGGAATGTAATGGTCTGGGAACTATTGGCATCCTGTTTCCCGAGCTGAAACTGGCTGACCGTTACCGGGCGATCGCGTTCAATACATTGTTAATGGAACTCGATGACCAGGTTTATCCTGACGGGGCTCAGATTGAGCTTGCTCCCGGCTATCACCAGGTATCCCGGTCGAATTTCATGGAACTTGCTAAAACTGCAAAAGCTAACAATGTTGCTATTCCGGAAGGATATATGGATAAACTTAAAAAGATGTATGAGTTTAATCTTTATCTGATGGATCCTTCTGGCACGCTTCCGCCTTTCAATGATTCAGGTCCTACAAGAACTGCTTCATCATTGCAGGAGGCATATGAGATATGGCAGGATCCGCGATTCCTGTTCGGTGCAACACTTGGAAAAGAGGGTGAAAAACCTGATTTTGATTCTTATTTCTTTAATTATGCAGGGTACTATGCAATGCGCAGCGGTTGGGAACGGAAAGATAATTGCCTCTTTTTCGATGCCGGACCGGTGGGTTACGGGCATGAACATGAGGATATGCTCAACCTGTATCTCTATTCAAGAGGTGAGATCCTGCTTACGGAACCCGGATCATATTCGTATGACCTCTCGGAATGGAGGAGATTCGCTCTTTCCACCCCAAGCCATAACACCATTCTTGTTGACGGGAAAGAACAGCACAGAGCCGACATCCGTGAAAGCCGCCTTATTAGTGAGCCGCTGAAGAATCCATGGGTCACAACAGCATTGTTTGATTACGGAGCCGGGACTTATTCTTCCGGTTACCAGGAAAACAGGTACAAACCTGTTCAATACATGCCAAAGGAATACGTCGGTCCGAAGGACACATCTGTCTCCCATAACCGTCATGTAATATTCCTCAGGCCATGGTATTTTATCGAGGTGGATTTCCTTGAGGGCACCGGAGTACATACATATGAATCACACTTTCATCTTGATGCCCCGGATGCTGTTATGACGAAAGGGGCCATGTCGGTGCAGACGATGCGAAAAGATTCTGTTCAGTTGGGACTCTGGCCTATGGATACGGACAGACTGCAGGCTAAAATCGTCAAGGGACAGGAAAATCCTCTCCTGGGCTGGATGCCCCGTGATAAAAGACCAATACCCACTGTTGTATATCTGAAGAAGCAGGAAACCCCTGCAGTATTTTCAACACTGATTTATCCTTATTATCTTTCAGTACCTGAAGTAAGTTATGCCAACATTACAGGTAACTCCAGCCTGTGGGGAAAGAAAATAACCACACCCTACGAGAATGCAGCAGTGGTGATCAACAGAGCGAAAAGTAATGTGGTTTGTGAAATCGATCCCTTAATCGCGCCTGAATTTAACACTGATGCAAAAGTCAGCATAATCAGGGTGCCAAAAGGGAAAAACCAGATATGCCTTGGTTTTTACGAGCTGAATGAATTTAATGATAAAACCATGGTTTTCAATGCTGATACAGCAACGTCCATTCTGATAGTTAAAGACGCAGAAGGCAGGTATATTTTATTTAATCCCGGGGAGAACGAAATTAAACTATCATTTTCTTTACCACTGAAAAAGGAAATCACTCTTACTCCAAAGAAATGGACAGAAGTTTCATCATCAGGTATTTCAGAACGGACTGGAGAATTATTGACCGATTTCAGGTTATGAAAG
>CAZKMH010000113.1:0-9947 GCA_964553395.1 uncultured Rikenellaceae bacterium
CTCCGTGGCTGACAGCTTGGCCATAATTCAGAACTACATAAATAAATGGGCTAGAAGAGAGCTCCTTTACAGGAAAGCCGAGGATAATCTCACTCCGGAGCTTAAAGAAGATATCAGCGAACAACTCGATGAAGCCAGGATTAACCTCGTGATCTATCAGTATCAGAGGCAGATGATGCTGGAAAAAATGGATACGACAATATCTGATACGGAACTTGAGGAGTATTATAATAATAACCGGGAGAGCTTTAATCTCCCTTCAAATATTGTCAAAGCACTGTTTATTAAACTTCCTGTTGAAACCCCGGGAATAAACAGGATCAGAAACCTTGCACGGTCGGATAATCAGGGCCAGTTACAGCAACTGGAAACACTGTGTTACCAGTTTGCAGAAAAATTTGACGATTTTAATGAGGATTGGGTTACAATGGACAGAATATCCGTTGAACTGCCTTCAGAAATTCAGAATGAAGAGAATTTCCTCCGCAGAACAAGGTTTTATGAATCCAGAAATGCTGACTCAACCTATTTATATCTTCTCAAAATCCGCGATTACAAACTAAGATCCACAACCGCGCCTTTTGAGTATGTCAGTGACGATATTAAGAGAATGATCTGGAACAACCGGAGACTTGAATTCATCCAGTCGCTCGAAAACGGGATTTTCAATGAAGCACTAAAAGAGAATATTTTTACGGTTCTAAAAAAATAATTTATGATCAGAAGAGGTTTGAGGATATTCCTGATACTGGCTGGTGTTTTGCTCCTCCGGATTCCTGTGGTTAAATCGCAGGTCCTGGTGGAATCAGTGGCAGCAATTGTGGGGAATGAGGTTATTTACCTTTCAGAAATTGAGAATATGATCCTTGATATAAGAAGCAGAGATACAAAAGTATCACCTGAAGGGTTGCAATGCGATGTGGTCAGGCAATTGCTTGTGTCAAAATTGTTTCTCGACCAGGCGCGCATCGACAGCATCGAAGTTACTGACGATATGGTTGAAGGTGAACTGAATGCCAGGGTAAATGATGCAATACGACAGGCAAAAAGCGAGGAAGCACTCCAGGAATATTTTGGGAAAAGTATGATCGAAATAAGAAAGGATATACGAAAGGCTCTTGTTGATCAGGAAATTATAAGCCAGGTACAGAGCAGCATAGCTGAAAATATAAAAGTGACCCCCAACGAATTGAAAAAATTTTATTCATCAATTCCAAAGGACAGTTTGCCGGTTATTCCGACAAAGGTTCAGATAAGCCTTATTCAGGTAGATCCGCCTGAAAATGAAGAAAATAAGGCTGAAGCAAGACAAAAGCTTCTTGGTTACAGAGGCGAAATACTCGCGGGTAAAAGCTTCAGTGTTCTTGCCAGATTGTACTCCGAAGATCCGGGTTCCGCGGCTAATGGCGGTGAACTGGGCTTTATGCTTAGAGGTGAACTTGAAAAACCATATGCTGACGAGGCATGGAGTCTGACCAAAAACAGCGTTTCCAAGATCGTTGAAACGAAGCATGGTTTTCACATTATCCAGCTTATCGACCGGAATGGCGACCTTCTGAATACACGTCATATCCTGATAAAACCAAGAGTAAAACCAGAACAGGCAGCAAGAGCAATTTCCCTTCTTGACTCCCTTGCAAACCTTATCAGAAAGGACAGTCTGAAATTTGAAGATGTGGCAATGCGAATATCAAGTCATAAGGACAGCAGGATCAATGGTGGTAAATTTGTCAGTACAAATCCCTCAGAACGTGACACATGGTTCACTCTGGAAGAACTCAATTCTGAAATGTACGTCAAAGTCAGGGATCTGAAAGTCGGAGAAATATCCGATGCATTCAGAACCACCGACGAAAATAATAATGTAGTTTTCAGGATTGTCAGACTGGATAATGAACTTCCCGCACACAGAGCCAATCTCAAAGATGATTACCAGAACCTGAACGATGCAGCGCTGATGAATAAACGAACCAAAACCTATGATGAGTGGATCAGAAAAAAGATTGATGTTACATATATCCGGGTAAGCGACGAATTCAGATCATGTGCGTTTCTTGAGGAAGGATGGCTGAAATAAAACTTTTACGGTCCCTTTGCAATGTCTCCCCTGTAAGGGCTTTCTTACTGACTACTGTTATTTTGTTGTTTTTTTTTGATCTCCGGTCCCAGGATCCCCGGGATAATACACAGGGTAAAAGAAGGATCGACCTGAAGCATGCCGATGAGGATATTATTGAAAGAGACAATAAAACAGGTAAAGACTGGCACAGGCTTCTTGGAAGCGTTTCTCTTGAGCATAACCAGATTTTAATGTTGTGCGACAGTGCACATTTTTTCCCCGACAGGAACCAGGTAACGGCATTCAGCAAAATCCACATTGAACAGGGAGACACCCTTGACATTTACGGTGATTATCTCTTTTACGACGGGGTAACGGAACAGGCGCTGCTGAATGACAATGTCGAACTCGTGGATAAAGAGACTCATGTTTACACAAACTCAGTCACATATGATGTAAAAAATGAAATTGCACAATACACCGACAGCGGAAGGATCATAAACGGAGAAAATACACTTACCAGCAAAATCGGCAGATATTATGCTTCCCGGAAGCTTTTCCATTTTAAAGACAGTGTGAAAATCGTTAATCCCGATTACATAATGACCGCCGATACAATGGATTATAATACTGAAACCGAAACGGCTTTTTTTACGGGACCATCGGAAATGGAGGGCGATAGCATTTATCTCTACTGTGAAAAAGGATGGTACGACACAAAAAACAACGTTACCCGTATCTGGAAAAATGCCGTTATTGACAACCGGAAGCAAATAATCCACGGTGATTCATTGTATTATGATGACAACACCGGATATGGTCAGTCGTTCGGGAATACGAGCATTGCCGATACAAGTAACAAAATAATTGTCGAAGGGGATTATGCGTGGTATTATAAGCAACCTGAACGGTTTATGGTAACCGACAGTGCCATGTTTATCCAGATATCGGGAACAGATTCCCTTTTTCTGCATGCCGATACGATCAGCGCCGTTACCCTTACTGACAGCACGGGAATGGGACACAGGCTGATGAGGGCTTTTTATGGATGCAGGATTTTCAGCTATGATATGCAGGCAAAATGCGACTCCATCGCTTACTCCTTTCAGGATTCGGTTATAAGATTGTACAGGTATCCCGTTTTGTGGACGGAAGAGAACCAGATGACCTCAGACTCAATGGCAATCTTTACCAAAAACAGGCAGGCGGAAAGGATGGAACTCTTCAGCTCGGCATTTGTAACCAGTCAGGTCGATACCATGAGATTCAACCAGATCAAGGGCAGATCCCTGACCGGGTATTTCAGGGAAAATAAGCTTTACAAGATCAATATAGACGGCAATGGCGAATCAATCTACTATCTGGGCGAAGGTAATGAAATAATGGCTGTAAACCAGGCAACCAGTGCAGGGATTGAGATTTTACTTGAGGATGGTAAAATTTCGGTAATTATTGAGAACCAGAATCCCGAAGGAGTGATTGATCCTCCTTCAATTTTGCCCCAGGCTAACCCAAAACTTGAAGGATTCAGCTGGCACGATAATCAGCGGCCTAAAAAAGTATCAGATATCTTTACCCATCCTCCCCCCTAAAGAAGGGCTAATTCTCTTTGGTTCTAACCCCCGCCGCTTCGCGGGGTTGCCCTTTAGGGGGCAGGCCAGCTTCAGCTGGCCGGGGGTTGCCCTTTAAGGGGCAGGAGGTGTAAATAAAAAAAAGGCTTAAACAGCCTTTTTAATATTCATCTTCATTGAAGAAGAAATCATCCTTGCTTGGATAATCAGGCCAGATATCCTCAATGCTTTCATAAATATCTCCCTCATCTTCAATTTCCTGAAGATTCTCTATAACTTCCATCGGGGCACCTGACCTTATGGCGAAATCAATCAGCTCATCCTTGGTTGCAGGCCATGGAGCATCTTCAAGTTTTGATGCTAATTCAAGTGTCCAATACATAATTTCCTTACGAGCTTAAGTTTTTTATAAGGTCTGCAAATATAAATATTATTTTAGTTTATAAACAATACCATTTTAAAGATTTTTAATAGTTTATAGGGGCCATTTAATCTCCTCAATATCAATCTCTAAACTGATCTGACGAGATAAAACGAATAAATAATCCGAAAGCCTGTTAAGAAATTTAGCGATTATTTCAGGAGTTTTTTCTGTTACATTTAATCTCAACACTGCCCTTTCGGCTCTTCTGCAAACACATCTTGCTATATGACAATATGATACAAGGATATTTCCACCCGGAATAATAAGACTCCTGAGCGGTTTGAGCAGTTTCTCCATCCTGTCGATCTCATTTTCTAATTTTTTCAGACATTCAGTGTCCAGCCTGTGTCTGCCTGACTGATTCTCCTGCTCCGCAGCCAGTGCAGCAGCCGAGGTCATCAGCTGATCCTGGATATAAACCAGGAATTCTTTTCGCTTCTCATTCTCCCTGTGATCCCTTAAGAGTCCAATCCAGGAAACCAGTTCATCAATAGTTCCGAAAGCTTCAACACGGACATGGAATTTAGGAATCCTTTTGCCACCCGACAGAGAGGTGGTCCCTTCGTCACCTGTACGGGAATAAATTTTCATAACCGGTAAATTAATGAATTGGTTGAGATCTGACAGCCCGGAACAGGGGATCAGGCTGGCTTGTATTTCTCGTTCGGATAGTCATGCGATATCTCACCGTCAAGCAGCCTTATTATGCGGGCTGCATGCCTTGCAATATCCTCTTCGTGGGTAACCACTATTACAGTATTGCCATTCTTGTGTATATCATCGAGTAGCCCCATAATATCAAGTGAAGTTTTACTGTCGAGGTTCCCGGTTGGTTCGTCAGCAAGGATTATGGATGGATTGTTTACAAGAGCCCTGGCAATTGCAACACGCTGTCTCTGCCCTCCGGATAATTCATTTGGTTTGTGGGTCATTCTGTCCTCAAGCCCGACCTGCCTCAGTGTTTCAATAGCATGCTTTTCCCTTTCAACCTTCTGAATGCCTGCATATATCAGTGGCAGGGTTACATTTTCGAGTGCAGTGTATCGCGGGAGAAGGTTAAAAGTCTGAAAAACGAATCCGATTTCCTTGTTCCTGATCTCAGCCAGGAAATCATCTTCCATCTTACTGACATCAGTGCCGTTGAGTATATATGATCCGCTGGTAGCAGTATCAAGACATCCCACAAGGTTCATCAGGGTTGACTTACCTGAGCCCGATGGTCCCATAATGGCCACATACTCATTCTTACTGATATCGACTGAAATTGACCTCAGAGCTTTTACGATCACTGATCCGACCTGGTAATTCTTTACAATATTATGAATCTCAATTACTTTCTCCATAATCCTTTGAATTTTAAAATTTTCGAAATTAGTCTAATTTAGTTAAATATTGAAGTTATATGTCTTAATTTTTGTTAATACCTGATCACATAGTCAAAATGATTCATTCCCTTCCTGAAGAAAACCAGTCCCATTCTAAAGATGTCGATAGTAAATGATACATTTTCATATTGCCTGATTTCTGTCCATGCCTCTTCCATTTCAGGAGAAAGATGGATATCATCTATGACGATGACTGTACCGGTGCCTGAAATTTCAGCCATCTGGCTGAAGTATCTTAAAAGAGGCTCCTTCCTGTGATTTCCGTCAATGAAAACAAGGCCCGGAGTCTTTACTTTTTCACATATCTCCGGAAGAAGATCCTCAAATGATCCTGTAAGCAACAATATATTCCCAAACCCGGCTTCCCTGAAATTCTCCCTGGCAAGTTCTGCAAGGGAGGATGATCCTTCCATTGTATATACAACCGTCTCCCTGCACCCAGCTGCCTGGTACATAGTACTGATACCCAGAGACGTACCGAATTCAATGATTGCCGGCTTGCCAAATTCTGCTGACAGGTTGAACAGTAATTTTCCGTACTTTTCAGGAACGACAGAATATTTCGCTATATCAGACACTCTTCTAACACTGCTTTTTTTCATCGAGGGTCCGGCTCCAAGATCCAGGACATCTATTATTCTCCTGTCAGAGATCCGGTTTTTTCTGATGTTTTCTATAGTTAAGACAATATCAGGATCAATTTTATTCCTGAAGACGCCTGACACAAGGTTAAAAACGAAAGGACTTTGAATTCCATGGCCTTTGCCGTGTCGTGAAAACAGGATATATTTTAAGAATTTCAGTGTCCTGAAAAAAATCATACCGCCATTATAACATTAGGTAAGGTCTCCAAAATTAAGTAATTTCGGTCATCTTATTCAGAACTTTTGAACCGGATCATCAATGCAGGATTTTCTCGATACAAATATCACATACCTGCCGGGAGTTGGACCCAAAAGAGCTGAATTGCTTAATAATGAACTGAATATATTTACATACAGAGATCTTCTGTACTATTTCCCGTATAAATATATTGACAGGACAAGGTTTTACAGGATCGCTGAGCTTGATCGCGATCTGCCGTATGTTCAGATTAAAGGAGTTATAAAAGGCTATACGGTTGAGGGCCGTGGCGCCGGTAAGAGGCTCGTTGCAGATTTCCAGGATGAAACCGGCACAATCAAGCTTGTCTGGTTCAAGGGCACAAGATGGATAACCGGTAGCTACACCCCTGGTGTTGAGTACATTGTTTTCGGGAAACCGGGTGTATTTAACGGCATGATCAATATCATCCATCCCGAAATAGAAGCTTCCAGCAAGGTATCGGAACGTATAAATTCTGCACTTCAGGCTCAATACAGCACTACCGAAAAGCTTAAAAATAATTTTATTACATCAAGAGGTATAAGCAAGCTCACCGGTAATCTGCTTAAAAAGATGGATTTCAGGCTTCCTGAAACACTACCGGAATATATCACCTCAAAATACAGGCTGATTGATCTGAAGCAGGCACTCCATTCAATACATTTCCCGGACGGCCCGGATATCCTTGAAAAAGCCAGATATCGTCTGAAATTCGAGGAACTTTTCTATATTCAGCTTAATCTGATAAGGTTTAAAAGCAACCGCTCCCGAAAATTCAAAGGCTTCGTTTTCTCGAGCGTCGGGGAAAATTTTAACAGGTTTTATCATAATAATCTTCCCTTTTTACTCACCGAGGCTCAGAAAAAGGTTATGAGGGAGATCCGCAGGGACCTTGGTTCCGGGATGCAGATGAACCGCCTTCTCCAGGGCGATGTTGGCAGTGGCAAAACACTTGTTGCCCTCATGAGCATGCTGATCTCGATTGACAACGGTTATCAGGCCTGCATTATGGCACCGACGGAAATCCTTGCCACTCAGCATTATCAAACCATAACCGGCATGCTTAAGGGCATGGATATCAAGGTACGGCTGCTGACAGGATCTTCAAAAAAGTCGTTAAGGAAAGATATCAACGAGTCGCTCCTCGATAAATCGTTGAATATCCTGATAGGCACGCATGCTCTCATCGAGGAAAATGTTCAGTTCAGCAACCTTGGTCTGGTTATTATTGATGAGCAGCACAGATTTGGAGTCGAACAGAGAGCCAGGTTGTGGCAGAAAAGCTTCAATCCCCCTCACATTCTCGTTATGACTGCCACCCCGATCCCAAGAACCCTGGCAATGACCCTTTACGGCGATCTTGACGTCTCGGTGATTGACGAGCTGCCTCCGGGCAGGATCCCGGTAAAGACCATGCATTTTTTTGATTCCGATAAGAACAAAGTCTTCGGATTCCTTAGAGACAGGATAGCCGAAGGCCGGCAGGTATTCATTGTTTATCCTCTGATTAAGGAATCTGAAAAGATGGACTATAAAGATCTGGAAGACGGATGGGACACTATCTCCAGGATCTTCCCGCCACCCCAATACTCCATAAGTGTTGTCCATGGTAAAATGACTCCGGCAATAAAAGAAGAATCAATGAGGCTTTTCAGGGAAGGAAAAGCTCATATCCTGATTGCCACAACGGTTATCGAGGTTGGAGTTGACATACCTAATGCCTCAGTGATGGTTGTTGAGAGCGCTGAAAGATTCGGATTATCACAGCTACACCAGCTCAGAGGCCGTGTCGGCAGGGGAGCCGATCAGTCATATTGTCTTCTGATAACCTCTGCAAAACTTTCAAAAGAGGCGTCTGCCAGGATTGAGGTGATGATAAGGACCAATGACGGCTTTGAAATTGCAGAAACCGATCTTCAGCTGAGGGGCCCGGGTGATATCGAAGGTACTATGCAAAGCGGCATCCCGTTCGACCTGAAGATCGCTGACCTCAGCAAAGACGGACAGCTGATCGGTTATGTCAGAAAAATTGCAGAAGAGATCATTGAAAAGGATCTGCTCCTTGAAACGGGTCCGAACCAGGTTCTGAACAATGAGCTTAAACGGCTTTTCAGTAAACGCCAGTCGTGGAGCAATATAAGCTGACCGGGAATTATTTAAAACCGGGAATAATAACTGAATATCCACGAAAACCTGATAAAAAGCATTAAAAATAATCACATTTTAAGTAACTTTGCAGATCAAAATTTCCGGGGCATTTTCCATGACCAGATCTGAAAGTTTCGAATGCATTGAACATGATGGAATAGTACAGAAATCTGACGGCAAATCAGTAACCATAAGAATATCTTCTGCCACAGCATGTTCAGGTTGCCATTCTGAACGAGCATGCAACCTGTCTGATATAAAGGAAAAAATAGTTGAGGTAAAAGGCAATCATGAGTTATCACCCGGGGATAATGTTACTGTGATGATGAAAAAATCGATGGGCCATTCTGCCGTGTTTCTCGGTTACGGAATTCCACTGATACTGGTTATATCGGTACTGATCATCCTTGCAGCATTTCAGGTTCCTGAAATAATTACAGGACTGGGAGCCCTTGCAATTCTGATTCCTTATTATTTTGCGCTCTATTTTTTCAGAAACAGGATCAGTAAAAAATTTACGTTCTCAATAAAAGCTCGTTAATGGGTCACACTATTATTATAACGGTCATAACTCTGGGTCTGCTCGCCCTGTTTGCGGCAGTGATCCTTTATTTCATTGCTCAGAAATTTAAAGTCTTCGAAGATCCGCGGATCGATGAAGTGCTGGCTGTTTTGCCGGCTGCAAACTGCGGAGGATGCGGGTTTGCCGGATGCCGGAATTTTGCGGAAGCTATAGTAAAAGCTGAAATATTTGAAGGATTAAACTGTCCGGTCGGTGGTGCACCTATTATGGAAGAAGCAGCAAAGATCATGGGCAAAGTTGCGCCATTGGTGGATCCGCTTGTTGCAGTTCTCCTCTGCAACGGAACGCCGGAACACCGTCCACACACATCCGTTTATGACGGGGTTCCGGATTGCCGTATAGCCCACAACCTTTATATCGGTGAGACAGATTGCAGTTACGGGTGTCTTGGTAAAAGCGACTGTGTAAGAGCATGCCCCTTCGGGGCTATGTATATGAATACCGGGACCGGTTTGCCCGTAATTCTTGATGATAAATGTGTTGCTTGCGGTAATTGTGTCAAAGCATGCCCGAGAAACCTTATTGAGCTTCGGAAAAAGGCTAAAAAAGACCGCAAGATATATGTTGCCTGTTCAAATTGTGACAAGGGTGGTCCGGCCAGAAGAGCGTGTAAAGTAGCCTGCATAGCATGCAGTAAATGTGAGAAGGCGTGCAAGTTCGATGCTATTACTATAGTGAACAACCTTGCATATATTGATGCCACCAAATGTACCTTTTGCAGAAAATGCGTAACGGAATGCCCCACAAATTCGATCCTTGAGATTAACTTTCCACCCAGAAAACCTGCGGTTGAGACGGAAGTCGAGGTGGTAAAGGTTAATCCGGATGTTTAATTATAACTAAAACTAGAGAATGGAAAACATTTGCAGGCGGAGGTGTTCCTCCACCAGTAAATAAAATAACTGCCGGCACG
>CAZKMH010000114.1:0-9885 GCA_964553395.1 uncultured Rikenellaceae bacterium
ATCAGAATCAAGAAAGGTGATATACTTCCCTCTGGCTGATCTCACCCCGGTGTTCTTGGCTGCAACCAGTCCGCAGTGAGGCTGGATGACATATCGGATATTATTAAAAGACCTAATGAAAGGCTCAATGCGGGAATATGTATTATCTGTACTTCCGTCGTCGATAATTATTGCGTCCCACTCCTTTTCACTCTGTGAGATAAGCGAGTCAATCGCTCTTGTAATGAGATTAGCCCTGTTGTACGTAGTAATTATGACAGAAAAGAAAGACTGGCTGAATGATGCCTGCTTGCTCTTATTCTGTCCGGGCTTGTTTTTCATATAAATTATTGATACAGTTTCTGTGTTTTATCGACAGACCATCCTGTTTTGAGGCCGATGACAAACACTGCAAGGGCAACGGAACCAATAGCAAATACTGTATCACCTATAATCCTGAGCCATCGCAGACTCTGCATGGTCGGATCCTGCATAAATTCAGTTGACCGTGCGAACCACATGCCCTCCCTGATACTTGCAATTGTTTGTAATATTCCCACCGGAAGGAGGCTTATCAGTATCATCAACATCAATCCGGCATTCATTCCCCAGAATGCGATACTTAGCATTCTGGTTTTCCATACATATTTGATTGTGAGTCCTTTAAGCACAAAAAGCATAAGACCGATCCCGAGCATCCCGAACACACCGAACAAGGCTGCATGCCCGTGCAATGGAGTCGTATTGAGTCCCTGCATATAGTATAGTGCAATCGGCGGGTTTATCAGGAACCCGAAGATCCCTGCTCCCACAAGGTTCCAGAAGCTGACTGAAATAATGAAATAGATCGGCCATTTATATGTTCTGACCCACTCTGTAGCTCTGCTTAGTTGGAGGTTGTGATAAGCTTCAAATCCCATGAAGACGAGGGGAACGACTTCCAGGGCACTGAATGTTGCACCAAGGGCTATCACAGCAGTAGGGGTTCCGGCAAAATAAAGATGATGGAAAGTGCCGATTACCCCGCCGCATAAGTAAACGGTGGTGGCAAAGAGCACTCCGGTGGTGGCATACTTTATATTAAGCAATCCCATCCTTACAAAAAGGAATGCAGCCATGACGGTGGCGAATACCTCAAAGAATCCCTCCACCCACAGGTGGACTACCCACCACCGCCAGTACTCGGCAATTGAAAGATGTGTTTGTCTGCCCCACATCAGTCCGGCACCATAGAAGCTGGCGATTGCAACGGAAGCTATTACCAGCATTATCAGCAACTGACGGTTTTCGGATGGTTTGGTCAAAGCCGGCCATAAGGCACGCAACATCAGAAATAGCCAGATAAAGAAACCTGCAAAAAGAAATATCTGCCAGAACCTTCCAAGATCTACATATTCATAACCCTGGTGGCCAAACCAGAAATTCACTTTCAATCCCAGTTTCTGCATTACACCCATCCATTCACCTGCAATTGATCCAAGTACTATTATTAAAAGGGCTATGAAGAGAATATTTACGCCTGCCCGCTGGAACTTTGGCTCGGATCCTGAGACTGCCGGACTAATATACAGCCCTGCCGCAAGCCAGGAGGTGGCTATCCAGAAAAGTGCCAGTTGGACATGCCATGTGCGTGCTATTGAATAGGGGAGTATCCCGCCCAGCTTGATCCCGTAGAATCCTTCACCTTCAACTCCATAATGAGCTGTTACTACTCCGAACAGGATCTGTAACAGGATCAATCCGACTACGACCCAATAATATTTCAGGGTTGCTTGCATTGATGGTGTCGGATGCAGTCCACCGAGCGGGTCATCCTGAGGCATCAGAGATCTGTCAAGCACATCCGACCTGTTCCTTGCATTGTAATAAGCAAGAAGGCCGATCCCGACAAGAAGCATTATTACACTGAATCCCGTCCAGATAATAATCCCCGGTGTAGGCGTATTACCAATCACCGGATCAGGAGGCCAGTTACTTGTATAAGTAATGTCCAATCCTGGTCTGTTTGTCACACATGCCCATGCTGCCCAGAAGAAAAATGCATTCATGGCACGCATCCTGCCAGTATCTTTAATAGTATTGACAGGTATGGCATAAGCGCTTCTCTCTTCGTTCAGAGAGGGATCATTCATAAATAGCCCCTTGTAATGTTCGCTGTTGAGCTTTATCGCCTGAGCTCTTTCATCAGATACTGTCAGTACTCCTGAAGCACTGCTGTAAGTGTTTGTCCGCAAAGCTTTCTGAACTCTTGTCTGAAGCATTGACTTTTGTTCGTCATCCAGATTGTCAAATGACATATTAAATTCTTTTTGCGACCATTTATCAAGTAAATACTGAGTCTCTTTATGAAGCCAGTCAGCCGACCAGTCAGGGGCTACATATGCTCCATGTCCCCAGACCGTTCCAATTTCCTGTCCGCCAATTGATTGCCATACATTCTGTCCATCTTTTATTTCCTGTGATGTGAATAATACTGTTCCGTCCTGCGTTATTACTTTTTCGGGTATGGGTGGTTTTTCCCTGTAAATTTGACGGCCGAAAAAGCCAAGGACAGAAAAACATATAAGGGTGATCAGTGTGAAACTTAACCAGAGCGACTTTGTTTTCATAGGTATAAAATTATCCTGTTAATTATTTTTAATTTTCAGAACTGCCTGATAATAAAGGTGCTAAAGTATATTTTGTTTAACCAGATTTATTCAAAATACTGTATGATTTGTAAGTATTTATGGTATTAAGTTATGAATAATTCCCAATCTGGTCTAAAATTAAAACATTTTAAAGCTGGAATTGTTAAGTGTATAGAACAAAATCTTAATAACATTAAAATATTCGACAACGGGGAAATTGATTACCCGGATAAAATTGAATTGTTCAACCTCAAAAGAAAGTGCAATGGCAGACTTAAAAACCAGGTATCTGGGATTGGAACTGAAGAATCCTATAATCGTTGGAGCCAACAATCTGACAACAAATACCGAGAATCTTAAAAAAATGGAGAATGCCGGTGCTGCGGCAATCGTTTATAAATCATTGTTCGAAGAACAGGTACTCCTTGAAAACCTGGAGTTATTTGAGCGCAGGACCGAGTATGAAGAGAGGCATGCAGAAATGATAACGCTCTTTCCCAATGCAAAATCCGATCCTTCTTATCCTGCCGAACATATCCTGAATTTAAAAAGAGCAAAAGAATCTGTTTCAATACCCTTATTTGCCAGCCTGAATGCAGTTTACGATGAATCCTGGGTTGAATATGCAAGAAAAATTGAGGAAACCGGTGTTGATGGGATTGAACTGAACTTTTACACTGCTCCTGAAAAATTTGATAAGGAAAACGAAGATATTGAACAGAAACAGTTGAAAACTTTTCTTGCTGTCAGATCTGCCGTGAGTATACCGGTTGCAGTTAAACTGAGTTCTTTCTACACTAATCCTCTTCAGATCATCTCAGAGCTCGATAAAGCCGGGGCCAATGGTTTCGTCCTGTTTAACAGACTTTTCCAGCCGGATATCGATATTATGACAGAACAGCACCAATTCCCGTATAATCTTAGTAATCCTGAAGATAAAAGATTACCTTTAAGGTTTGCCGGTTTGCTGTATGGCAACATAAATGCTTCGATATGTTCAAACTCAGGGATATTCAGTGGCATAGACGTTATAAAAATGGTACTGGCAGGGGCTGATTGTGTAGAGGTTGTCAGTACACTGTATTTAAACCAGATTGAAGTAATCACCACGATGATAAAAGAAATGGGAGACTGGATGGATTCAAAAGGGTATACAACGATTGACAACTTCAGGGGAAAGCTCTCAAAGAAGGTTTCGGAAAACAAACTTCCATATCATCGTGCTCAGTATCTTGACTTTATGATGGGAACTACTGAGATTCTGAAGAAATACAAAATAATCAATTAAACCGTTGTGGAATTGATACCGGCAGATGATTTTGATAATTTAGTATATTCCTCATTGTACTGTGAATTATCATGCTGATATACCAGGTAATTAAATTCTGGCCTTTTCTCATTTATGCAATAGCTGTTATGCTGGTTGCAGGTATTATGATCGGACTTTCCCATTTCCTTGGTGAAAGGCATAGAGAAAAGACAACCGGGGAACCGTTTGAATCAGGAATACCGCCAACAGGCAACGCCCGATTACGATTCTCATCACATTTTTATCTTATTGCGATCTTCTTTGTGATCTTCGATCTTGATGCAGTCTTTATCATGGTTTGGGCTATATCATTCCGTGAGACCGGAGTCGCCGGTTACATCGGTATTCTTATCTTTATCGGGATCTTAATTGCAGTACTGACGTATGAAATTGGAATCAAAGCTCTCGATTTCGGGCCCAAAGGCAAATCAATTCTGAAAAACAAAAACAAACTCGCAAAATGAGCAGGATCTTAAATATACAATCGGGGAATCCTTCAGGGAATGAATCAATCCTGCTCACACGTCTTGAAGATCTTGTTGCATGGGGAAGGAAGAACTCAATCTGGCCATTCAATTTTGGTCTTTCATGTTGTTTTGTTGAAATGGCTACGGCAATAACAAGCCGGTATGATATTTCGAGGTTTGGAGGTGAAGTAATACGCAGCACTCCGCGCGAAGCTGATATGATGGTAATTGCCGGGACTGTGTTCATCAAGATGGCACCGATCATCAAAAGACTTTACGAGCAGATGATGGAACCCCGGTGGGTTATTTCAATGGGTTCCTGTGCAAACTCCGGCGGGATGTATGACATTTACAGTGTCGTTCAGGGAGTTGATAAATTTTTACCGGTTGATGTATATGTCTCGGGGTGTCCTCCCCGGCCGGATGCATTCCTTGAAGGACTTCTCCTTCTTCGTGAACATGTCGGGAGTGAAAAACGGCCCTTAAGCTGGATTATCGGACCCCAGGGCATTACACATCCTGAGAAAACTTCTGTGAGGGACATGAAAAATGAAGAACGGATGAGGATGGAAAGGATCAGGACAATGGATGAGATTTAATGATATCGATATGACCGGGGATCTGTCACTTTATTCTGAGCTGAAAACAAAGTATGGCGAAAAAGTTATCATTGCCAGACAGGATACTTCGGATAATATATTAACTATATGGATCTTAAAGGATAATATTGAGGTTCTGTTGAGGTTTCTGAAAAACGGAATAAACAAACCTTTCAGAATGCTTTACGATCTGACCGCAATTGATGAGCGTGGAAGATCGGATAAACAATATCAGCATGGTAGTGATTTTACAATAGTGTACCATCTGACCTCTTTTGAAAGGAATGAAGATATTCGTTTAAAAGTCCCTCTTGAAGGGGAATATCCTTCAATTCGGACTATTACTGATATCTGGACTGCTGCAAACTGGTATGAGCGGGAGATCTTTGACATGTTCGGGATAACATTTGCAGGGCATCCTGATCTCCGGCGGATCCTCTTACCCCGATCCTGGAAAGGATATCCTCTTAGAAAGGAATATCCTGCCAGAGCGACAGAAATGGGACCATTTGTCCTGGATGAACAGATGAGAGAAATTGCAGACAGCGACCTTAAATTCGATCCTAAGGAGTGGGGTCTGCAGTCACAGGCTGAGGATACCGATTTTATGTTCCTTAATATCGGACCTCATCATCCGGGAACCCATGGCTTGCTCAGACTGGTTCTGCAACTGGACGGGGAGGATATTGTTGAGGTGGTGCCGGATATTGGTTTCCACCATCGCGGTGCTGAAAAAATGGGTGAAAGGCAATCGTGGCATACCTTTATACCATACACTGACCGGATAGACTATCTCTGCGGAGTCATAAACAACCTTGCATATGTACTGTCGGTTGAAAAAATTGCCGGGATCGAAATCACGGACAGGGCTAATGTGATCCGTATAATGATGACTGAATTATTCCGTATCGCGAGCCATCTGGTATGGCTGGGAACATACGCACAGGATCTTGGGCAGATGTCACCGGTCTTTTATGCATTTAATGAAAGGGAAAAGATCTATGATATAATCGGAGCAATCACAGGCGGCAGGATGCATCCGTCATGGTTCAGGATAGGAGGTGTTGCACATGATCTTCCACGGGATTGGGACAGGCTGATCCGTGATTTTGTAAATAATTTTCCAAAAAGACTGAGTGAGCTCGAAAAATTAGTAATAAAGAATAGAATATTCAGAGCAAGGACAATAGGGATTGGTGCATTTAGCCAGGAAGAAGCCATTGAATGGGGAGTAACCGGACCGGGGCTGCGTGCTGCCGGAATTGATTGGGATTACCGGAAAAAGAGGCCATATTCAGGTTATGAGAACTTTGAATTTGATATCCCGCTTGGCAAAAACGGTGATTGCTTCGACAGGTCACTGGTTCGTATGGAGGAGATGCGACAGAGTCTGAGAATTGTTGAACAATGTATGGACAATATGCCGGAGGGATCTTATAAATCGGATCATCCCCTGGCAACTCCGCCTCTCAAAGAAAAAACAATGGAGGATATTGAAACACTGATTACCCATTTTCTCGCTGTTACATGGGGACCGGTTATTCCTGCAGGTGAGGCAATGGTCCCGATTGAGGCAGCTAAGGGAAGCAACGGCTATTACCTTGTGAGTGACGGAGGTACCTCATCCTACAGGTCGAGGATCAGAACCCCGTCGTTCCCTCATATCCAGATGATCCCGCTGATCTCCAGGGGTTATACTATCCCTGATTTGCTTTCAATCCTCGGGGCTCTCGATTTTGTTCTTGCAGACCTCGACAGATAAATAAATTTATTAATATAACTGTAATATTATCAATAAATTAAGATATGCTGACTGATGAAGAAAGGAAAGAGATCCGGGAGGAAATAAAACTATATCCTTATGTGGAAGCTGTCTGTATCGACGCCCTTAAGATTGTTCAGGATCATCGCGGTTGGATATCTGATGAAGCAGTAAACGACATTGCTTCCGAACTTGAAATGTCACCTGCTGAGGTTGACAGTATTGCTACTTTCTATACAAGGATCTATCGCAAACCTGTTGGCAGGAATATTATTCTTGTTTGTGAGGGAATAAGCTGTATGATAATGGGATATGAATCTGTTTATGAAAAGATTTCCGGAAAATTGAATGTGAAATTCGGAGAGACCACGCCAGACGGGCGCTTCACACTATTGCCCGTTTCTTGCCTGGGAGACTGCGATCATGCTCCGGCTTTAATGATAAATAACGATCACTACAACGATCTGACACATGACACTATTGATGAGATACTGGCCAAATACCGGTAAATGAAAATGGAGACTCCTTTGACACAATATATTAAACCTGGTACTCCTCCGCCCGGAATAAAGGAATATGAAAAGACCGGAGGTTATGATGGTGTACAAAGGGCGTTGAAGGAGATGAAACCAGCCGAAATAACTGCGCTCGTAAAATCATCCGGATTAACCGGAAGGGGAGGAGCAGGTTTTCCGACAGGTATGAAGTGGAGTTTTGTTCCTGAAAAAACAGAAGTGAAAGGGTTTAAATATCTCGTTACCAACGCTGATGAAATGGAACCCGGAACGTTCAAAGACAGATACCTGCTTGAGGGCAATCCGCATCAGCTGATAGCAGGGATGATTATTGCATCATATGCGATCCAGGCACAGAAAAGTTATATATTCATTCGCTGGGCATATAAAAAAGCTGAAATCATAATCAGGAAAGCCATCGCAGAAGCTTATGAAGCAGGATATCTCGGCGAAAATATTCTCGGGACCGGATATAACCTCGATCTTTATATTCACAGCAGCGCCGGTCGTTATATCTGTGGTGAAGAGACAGCTCTCCTGAATTCGCTTGAAGGGAAAAGAGGTATTCCCAGGACAAAACCTCCCTTCCCTGCCGTAAGCGGATTATTCGGTCGGCCTACTATTGTAAATAATGTCGAAACTCTATGCTGGATTCCTCATATTGTCGCAAAAGGTTCGGACTGGTTCAGGCAACTTAGCCTGACAGGCGAAGGAGGAACAAAATTATATGGAGTTTCCGGAAGGGTTAAAAGTCCGGGGCTCTGGGAACTGCCAATGGGTACTTCATTGCGTGAGATTATTTATGATCATGCGGGTGGTATGCAGGATGGCTATAAGCTGAGAGGAGTGATCCCGGGAGGAGCATCTACCGATTTTATGACAGAGAATCACCTTGATACAAAAATGGATTTTGAGTCGGTCAGGTCTACCGGCAGCAGACTTGGAACAGGGACCATGATCATCCTTGATGATAAAACCTGTCCTGTAGCTTTTATTCGTAATATGATTAAATTCTTTGCCGATGAAAGTTGTGGATGGTGCACTCCATGCCGTGAAGGACTTCCCTGGGCAGTAAAATTACTAGACTCATTCGAGAAAGGTACGGCAAAAGAAGAGGATATAGGCATCCTTGAGTTCCTTTCCCGGTACATGGCGCCAGGAAATACTTTCTGTGCTCATGCACCGGGTGCTGTGGAACCTTTACAGAGTGGTCTGAGGTACTTCCGCAAAGATTTTTTAAGACATATTGAAGAGAAACATTGTCCCTGGAAATGATTAAAGTTAAGATTCACATAAACGGAACTGAATACGAGGTTGAACCGGGCAAAAACCTGCTCCATACCTGCCTTGCCCTGGGATTTGACATACCTTATTTCTGCTTTCACCCGGCATTGGGTTCCGTAGGTGCGTGCCGGCAGTGTGCGGTAAAAAAATTCTCCGGTACCGACGATAAAACCGGAAAGATCGTAATGTCGTGCATGGAACCGGTCAGTATGGGACTCATTATTTCAACTGACGATCCTGAAATAAAAGTTTTCAGAGCAGCTGTGATTGAAAGTCTTATGCAAAATCACCCGCATGACTGCCCGGTTTGTGATGAAGGTGGCGAATGTCACCTCCAGGACATGACTGTTATGACCGGGCACAACTACAGACGATTTGCCTTCAGAAAACGAACCCATAACAATCAGGATCTGGGACCCTATATTCACCATGAGATGAACCGGTGCATCCAGTGTTACAGGTGTGTAAGGTTTTATAAAGAGTATGCCGGCGGAACAGACCTGAATGTTTTTGGGTCGTCTGATCGTGTCTACTTCGGCCGCCAGAAGGAAGGAGCTCTTGAAAGTGAATTCAGCGGGAACCTTATTGAGGTTTGTCCGACAGGTGTTTTCACTGATAAAACCCTCAGGGAACACTATACCCGTAAATGGGACCTGACCAGTTCACCATCGGTTTGTACTCAATGCAGCGTTGGATGCAACATACTTGTGGGCGAAAGGTATGGACATGTAAGGCGCATTCTGAGCAGGTATAACGGAGCAGTGAACGGCTACTTTCTGTGCGACAGGGGAAGGTTTGGTTATGAGTTCATTAATCATCCTGAAAGAACCAGGAAGGTTATGGCCAGGGTCAGGGATAAGGAATTCCCGGAAGAAATTCCTGATGAGGATCGCTGGTCTGTAATTCTCTCTGCAGTTAAAGGAAAAAAGCTGGCAGGGATCGGTTCACCTGTGGCATCCCTTGAATCTAATTTTGCTCTTGAGAAACTGGTTGGCAAAGAAAATTTTTATCATGGTATTCCGGACAAAACATTCACCCTTATAAAAACCGCTGTTCAGATATTAAAAGAGGGACCTGCACATTCACCCTCACTTAAAGAGATAGAGAAATCTGATGCTTTGCTTATCCTCGGAGAAGATCCCATGGAAAGCGCTCCGATGTTAGCCCTTTCAATAAGACAGGCATCCAGGAACAGATCATTTGAAATAGCTGCCGGATCGGGAGTACCAATTTGGAACGATGCTGTTGTAAGAGAATTGGCTCAGAAAATTAAAAGTCCTGTTTTTATAGCAGCATCTGACAAAACCAGACTCGATGATCTGGCTGAGGAGATTTACAAT
>CAZKMH010000115.1:0-9872 GCA_964553395.1 uncultured Rikenellaceae bacterium
ATCTATATTAACCTTATTCTTTTGTGTTTTGGGTTGATCCTGGGCAAATGCAGTAATTAATCCGCTTATTGCAAAAACTACAGATAATGAAATAATTAAGATCGTTTTTTTCATTTTGTTTTTATTTAAAATCATTTAATAGAATCAGCAAGTTTATAATACTTTTCAGCAATTTCGGGGGCACTCTCCCTGTATGTATCCCCAAGGGCAATAACTGCAGGTTTATACCGGGGATTAAGTGTCAGACAGGTCCTCAGAAGCGCCCTGGCCTTCTGAAGGTCCTTTTTAACAAGTAATCCGGAAAGCTCCACATATGCCCCAAAATATTTCCGGTTCACACTTATCAGCTTTTCATAGAACTTAACAGCAGCTTCTGTATTATTCCCGGCTTTTGCAATATTGCCAAGATACATAAGTATCGGCTCACACCATGGATTGATTTCCAGCCCCTTCTTTAATGCATAATCGGCCTCCCCGTAACGCCCTTCATTATACAAAGCTCTCGCAAAATTATAAAAAATCAGTTCATCTCTGTCATTATATTTCAATGCCTCTTCAAAATGCTTTATCGCTTCGCCGGAATTACCCTCCTCAAGGGCTCTGTATCCGTAAAAATCAGCCTTGGTTTTTCTTTCCGTCACAATTCCGATGGGAACTCCATCGGCATATATAGTATGTATGGCATTTTCAGGCGGCCAGATCTTATTTTTCAACTGAAACGGATGGATATACCTGTTTGCAATTATAGCATAATCCCAATCGTACTGGCTTCGTTCCTCATGCCTGAAATAGGACGTTCTGATCCCCGGCTGATTTCTGAATGACCATCTTACGGGATACGTCGCTTTTACAACTGCCGAATCGATACCTTTTTCCTTCAGGTATTCTATCAGCCATTCGGAGGCTTCTGTCTGGCTTATATAATAATAATCGGTTTCGTAATTACCATATGCACCTCTCAGCCCACCAACAATCTGGTTATAATATATATAATGGTACGGGTGATTTTTTATCATAAATCTGACAGGATGGATGGAGAGCAATACCAGTAATGCTATCATCCCCCACCTGTAAAATCTGTTATCAAATAGATCCATCAGATGCATGAATGCGGTGGCTGCCAGCAGTATTATCGGCGGGTACAGGAAGAGAAACTGTCTCCATGAACTGTAAAGATTTGATTTCTCCAGAATAACAAAAATCATGGGGAACAGTATGGCAAACAATATCATACCATATTCGGGGATTTTACCTGAGAGTTTAAGCTTTCTGAAGAAAATAAAAAAGCAAACCAATCCTGCAAGTACAATTACAGGTATTGTAATCGCTATCGATTTCGGCAGGTAGTACCACGGCATAAAATCGGACCATTCATTCATTCCTTCAAAGATCTGTCTGAATGAATCAGGAAAATGAGCCATCACCCGGTAGGATTCAAGAACATGACGGAGAGGAGCCTGTAATGCATATGGCCATAAAAGAATCCCCAGAAAAAATGCCGCTCCGGAAATCAGAAAAAGAATTATTAGTTTTTTACCGTTTTCTTCCGGATCTAGTACACCTTCAGTAATATATCTGTAAATCAGTACAATGAAGAAGAAAAGGAACAGATAACAAATCAATAGCAATCCTCCGGCTCTTATGCTTATCGAGAAGGCTATACTGACCACGATTAACAGAACATCTTTCCATCTGATACTCTTTCCCGAATATAGCATTTTCAGCATAAAGAACAATCCGGCGATATAGGTGAGGGCAAATGGAATATCTTTCAGATTATTCAGGGAATGTCCTGTAAAGGGTGGCGATACTGCAAACAGAGAAAGAACAAGAATTCCAGCTCTGTAACCTGACAGCCAAACGCCGAAAAGAGCAGTAATGAATATTGTTAACCATCCGGCCAGGGCACTCATTAAATGCCGGAATCTGTAAACATCTTCGATTCCAAACCATTTAATAAGGATGGTAACTATATTATCATACGACTGACCATAGTATCTCAGATGGGTAACCGGTGTTTCAAGAGCAGATTTATCCTCACCGTGTGAGGCAAAATAATTATAAACTACAAGTGAGTGATCATAATGAAGTGTGTCATCGCACGAAATACCAGCATCCCGGCTCAGAAAAACCATCAGAACGAGAAGAAATGCCGAACAGGTATAAAAGATGTATTTCAATCCTGTCTTTTTCATTATTATTCATGAGCGCCATCATAGAATTTCCTTACGAAATAGATTGGGCGGTTTTGTGATTCCTTATAATTTCTGTATATATATTCACCCAGAATCCCAAGGAAAACAAGCTGGATAGACCCGAGAAAATAGAGGCTAAGAAGTGTGGATGACCATCCGGGTGCGCCGACGGCGGTTGTACTGGCAATTAAAACATAAATTCCGGCCCCCAAAAATATAAGAGTACCTGCTGTTCCTAAAATGAGACAAACCCTTATTGGGAACCGGGAAAAGGAGAATACTGCATCTCCGGCAAGGCGAAGGAGTTTCTTCAGGGTCATTTTAGGTATCCCTGAGAAACGATCATCCCTGATGAATTCAACATGTCCCTGTTTAAAGCCGATGAAAGTCCTGAGACCAGGAAGATATCTCACTTTTTCTTTCATTGAAAGAAGGGCATCTACTGCAATCCTCTTCATCAGAGCATAATTGCCATAGTTCTGAATGTTCTTAATATCACCAATATGTCTGAAGATCAAATGGAAGAGAGTTGATGAAATGTTGCGTTTCAGACTTCCTTTCCTGCCTGTTCTCTTCCCGCTGACAATATCCAGATCCTCCTCCATTATTTTGGCGTACATTTCGGGTAAAAGTTCGGGTGGATCCTGCAAATCGCCGTCCATCATGCCGACAATCCTGCCTGTGGCATATTCGAGTCCGGCAGTGAAGGCCGCCTGGTGCCCGAAATTTTTTGAAAGTGAAAGAACCTTTATTTTCTGATTTTTATTCCTCCAGGCCAGGATCGCAGACAGGCTCTGGTCGGTGCTACCATCGTCAACGAAGATCACTTCATAATTGGAGCTGAAGGATCCGATGGCTGTAATTGTGCGTTTTACAAGTTCATCGATCAGCTTCTCTTCGTTGAATACCGGTATAACCAGGGAGAACATAGAAAGACTCTATTCAGGATTCAACCTATCCAGTGTATATTTAACTTCATCCTGTAAACCCGGCACAGCAGCCAGATCCCGTACAGCGGAAATGCAATAATCCGATCCCATCCAGCTTAACTCGCGGAGCATCAGTTTTTTTGATTCTTCAGTCGCTTCACTGCCAGTCAGCACTCTTACCATCCGTTTTTCAATATCCAGCAGTTTTTCTGTATCACCACCTGCCCTACGGATTTCATTCTGAATAAAAGTGTAGTGTCTGGTACTCTTCTGAATATCGTAGCCGGCAATCAATTCAAAAGCTTCATCCAGAGTCATTCCTTTGAAATCTGGTCTGAGAACCACCGCGGCAGCGGTCGGGAAATCACCAGGCACTGTTTGCGTAACATCACCTGTTGCTGCCCATTCTGCGCCCCTTTGAAGTGCGACAATCGAGCCTGCGCAATGCAAAGCCTTATTATCTTTCTCATCAGGTAATCCGATCAGAGTAGCAAATATCCTTCCCTGACCGTAATTTCTGGCTACCAGTACAGGCTCGCGTCTGCCGCTCCCTGAAAAAGAAGTATCAGAGAAGGCAGTGGCAAGAACCTGTAAATTCTCACCGGCAAGTTCTATTCCCTGAACAATCTCATCATCCGGATGTAGCCATCTTACCGGTAAACCCTTTGTAACCGGGTGATCCGAAATAGCTGTACGGATCTCAAATTCGTGCCGCTTTGATACTGAAACATTTTCAGGCGCCTTTGCACCGGGGAAACTCTTCGAATTGTAAATGACAACTCCTCCCCCGGTATTTAAATAATCTATCAGTGAATTGTGTGCTTCTTCGGTCCACGCGTCACCCTCATAATCCATGACTACCAGGTCGTACTTCGAAAAATCCGGGCTGAATCCCGACATATCTTCTCCTTTTGCAGGAGAGATCATTATTTTAGAGGAGAAAAGACCTGTTTCATCAAGTATCTGTTTCACAGCCTGGGAGCTGGTTTTCCAGTTGTGCTGGCTTTGACCAGTGATTATAAGTGCTTTATATTCAGCCGATTTCCTGCATGAAGGTAGAGTTGCAAGCAGAAAGGCTGTAAGAATAAGGATCAGATGTTGCTTTTTCATTTGTTTGCGCGATTAAACGTTTGGTAATGTCCATGGCTGACGGTATGGTCTGCCAAGGAGTCTGCCGGCTCTCGGATTCCCGACTATTTCTTCCTTTTCAGGATCCCACTTTATGGCTACACCTGTCGTCATGGCTATTTCTCCAAGAAGTGCGACAGAGATAGCCCTGTAAGCCACTTCTATCGGAGCTATTGCCGGCTTTCCGGAATGAACACAATCGATGAAATTCTGCCAGTGGTTTTCGCTGTTATACAGATGAATTTCATTTTCACCGATAACCTCTTCAAGTATGGCAGGCTGAGAAGCAGTAAGTCTGTTTCCCCTGTCAGTATGCACCCAACCTTTATCTCCAAACCATGTTGTTCCCATTCCATGCTCCAGTCTGGAGGCGTTTGCCACTCTCATTTCGATCCCGTTGGCATATTTACAGATAAAATCATATTCCACAGGAGCATTGTATATTCCTTCAGGCGGATAGACACCGGTGCCATAAATTTCAACCGGTCCTGTGTGCTCAAGGCCGGCACCCCAGTTTGCAATATCAATATGATGGCCTGCCCAGTCGGTCAGCTGGCCACCGGAATAATCAAGTATCCAGCGCCAGTCCCAATGCGATACTCCACGGTACGGTACTTTCGGAGCAGGACCGAGCCACATTTCCCAGTTCAGCTCAGGAGGTACTTCTTTCACCGGAGGAGTTCCGATTGTTCTTCCGCCATCAGGCAATCCCACTTCGATGCGGCTTATCTTACCCGCTCTGCCATTTATGGCAAGCTCGCAGCCCCGGCGGAAATTAGGTAATGATCTTTGCCAGCTGCCTGTCTGCCATATTATATTATTTTTCTTAACAGCTGCCACTATGGTCTGCCCGTCATGTATGGTCCGGCAAATCGGTTTTTCGCCGTAAACATTCAGCTTTTTATTCACTGCTTCGGTATAGATTATACCGTGCCAGTGGTCAGGCAATGCAATGGATACAGCGTCGGGCGTTTCCTTTTCAAGGAACTCCCTGAAATCCCAATATGTACGGCAATCAGTGTTCTTATTGGCTGCATCGACAGTATTTTTTGCCCTTTCCAGTCGTAGTGAATCCACGTCGCAGACAGCCACGAACTGAACCGCATCCTTAAGACGCAGAAAATCCCGCATATTGGCCATTCCCTGGGATCCCGTACCAATAGCTCCCATGACAACACGGTTTGATGGAGCAGTTTTGCCGCCCATTCCCAGGGCTGAGGAGGGAATGATCTCAGGTATCACAAACACTCCTGCAGCAACAGTTGCTGAGTGTCTGACAAATTCTCTTCTTGATGTTTTCTTCAACATATATTTCTAAATTATTTGACCTTCAAATGCTGATTTAACCTTTGTGATCACGGGTGTTCAGGGAACCGGAGTTACAAATTTCATATCCACCGGTCCGAATTCAATCTTCGCGGGTCCAAGGTCCATATCAGATTTAAATATTTCATCCCATGTAATGGCACGTCCGGTATATGCTGCAGTCCTGCCCATAATTGCAGTGAGGGTTGACAGGGCAGTCTGTTCAGCTTCATTTACATAGTTGCCCGTTCGTATTGCATATACAAGGTGCATATGTTCCTGGACGTAGGGAGGTATGACAGTCTGGTCCATAGGATTTCCATTCTCATCTTCAGGATATTCAAACTGCCACTTGATATTCCCTTTCAGGTCCCATATTGTATCCTGACAATTTGTATACCCTTCAGTACCGTTGATTATCTCTCCTGTACCGTTTGTGCAACTGTCTATCTGACGGCACATACTATGGGAACTCACACCGTTGCCATAATCAAAATCGATGCTGAAAAAGTCATATTGGTCGCCGGTCACTCTTCTGTGACGTCCGCCATAACCTATTGCCCTTTCCGGATTCTTACCTAAGAACCAGTTAATTACATCAATATTATGTACATGAGTATCAAGGATATGATCACCACAGAGCCAGCAGAAATTATTCCAGTTGCGGATCATATATTCCATATCATTCCATCCCGGTTCACGCTCCCTGAACCAAACATGATCCTGGTTCCAGTATGCCTTTGCCGAGGTTATCGTACCAATTGCTCCGTTCATCACCTGTTTGTAGCACTCTATATAATCTTCCTGATGCCGTCGTTGTGTTCCTGTGACCACATTCAGCCCGATTGCTTCGGCTTTTTTCCCGGATGTGATGATCGATCTTATTCCCACAGGATCAACCGCAACGGGTTTTTCCAGAAATGCATGTTTATTCTTTGTCACAGCCTCCAGGAAATGATCAGGGCGGAACTGGGGCGGAGTGGCCAGCAACACAACATCCAGATCGGGAAGCGCCATGAGTTTTTTATAACCATCAAATCCGGTAAAACAGTTTTCGGCAGGAATAGGCAGATTGAACGAAGCAAATCTTTCACGGCATTCATCGATCTTATCCTGAAACAGATCTGCAAGACCTATAATCTCAAGGTCGGGTCCGGAACTGATAAAGTTGATAGCAGCTCCTGTTCCCCTTGCTCCTGCTCCCACGAGACCGGCTCTGAGCTTTTTGCCGGCTGGCGCTCCCCTGAGTATTGGTGCAATGCCCAGATCCAGGTTATCGGTTTTTCTTTTGCAAGATGAAATAATTGCCCCGGCACCAGCGAGTCCGATTCCTGCAAGTGCAGTCTTTCCAATAAAATTTCTCCTGTTAATATTCTTCATATTATTATTTGAAATTATCTTTTTTAACCCTTAAATAACCCACCTCCACCCATCTTTCGCTTTCGCGTAGTTTAAGCGAAGCAAAGCGTGGAGGGGATTCTAATTGATTCAACTTTCTTCAACTCCCTTCAACTATCTTCAACTTACTTCAGCATTGAAGTGTCCGGTTCACATACCACCCTGAAACCCACATCAATACAATCTGAATACCACCATATACTTTTTGGCATCTGCGGGTCAGTCACCAGCCATGCTTTTGTCCTGGTAAAATCACGGGCTGCACTCCGCAGATCCTTTGCATCGCTTTTAAATGATCCTCCCCTGATGATATGTTCCGGTGCCCTTTCCGGGCCTGTGGGATTCAATCGGGTGGAATCGGTGCTATAGAATTCGGCTGAATAGAAATCGGAGCAAAACTCTGCAACATTTCCCGACATGTTCTTCAGTCCGAAAGGATTGTTCTTTACAAATGATGGTTCCTCAGTTTTCGCGGCGCTGTTCCTGTTATAAACAACATATGAAGCAATAATTGCTGTATCCGGCTTGATCAGCTTCTTCAGGAATCCTTCAGAAGAAAACTTTTTCGGATCTCCTTCAAAGAAATATGGTGTTTCCGTTCCTCCCCTGCAGGCATATTCCCACTCGGCTTCAGTAGGTAAACGATATTTCTTCCCTGTTACATCAGACAACCAGATGCAATATATATCTGCGGCATGCCACGTCATTGTTATTGCAGGCCGTGAACCTTTACCCCAGCCCTGATCGGGAGCGCCCCAGGGCGGCGTGGGTCCGCTTATGGCATCAACATTACTCCGGTTAATAATCTGTGTTACCCTGGTTCCCGGCGGGGAGCCGGTTGCCCTGAAGAATGTCATGTACTCATCCCAGGTCACTTCAGCCTTACCCATCCAGAAAGGTGAAAGAGTTACTTCTCTTACAGGACCTTCATCCTGATCCCGGAGCGGCTCGTCATCAGAGCTGCCCATTTTGTATGTTCCTCCGGGCAGAGCTACCATGTCGAATGAGACCCGCGTGCCGGGGATCATCTCAGTAAAATCCTCAAATTCAGCAACTTTAGCAGGTTCAGTGAAGGGTGGTTCGGTTGAGGTTACAGTAACACCGAAAGTAGAATCATGGCCATGAAGAGGAGCGTTCGGATCATAATGGCCGACGTTTAAATGACAGTTGATACAGTTAAGCGGGTCTTTGCTCATGGTATAGAAAAGGTGTGCATTCCCACCATTGACTGACAGACTTACCGGGAACAGGTTCTCATGGCAATCCTTGCAGGATTCTTCATAGACAATTCCTTTTGCGTATTCAAGTAGTTTCTTCTTTTCCCAGTCGATTTTTGCGCTATCCTTGAAAATGTATCCGTATAAATCCTTTAATCCGGTTTTGGCTTTTGCGAAAAGATAACCATGCCCTTCGGGAGGAAGGTGGCACTGGGTACAATGAACTATTGTACCCGACTTATTATTATAATGTGTTGAAAGTCTCCAGCTCTGATCAGCATGTGGATGAATATGACACCATGTACAGGATTTGTCCGTGGAAGTTATTTTCATCAGTTTTTGCCCGGGGAAGAATATAATAAGGGTGATCAGAATACCGAGAATAAAATACCAGACTTTTGTCCTGCGTCTGACAGAAGTCTTTCTGCTATACGTTTGCAAATTCATGTGTACAGGGACGAAATCATTTAAAACTTGTTAAAGTTAATTGTTTAAATGATTTCTCAATAGTATTCTCCTGTTAAATTAATTTAAATCACAATGGAATGAGCTCTTATGTTGCTCAGGTTCAGAACCTTTGGGTGTATGCGTGACAGTAAGGCAGCTTACCGTTCAGGAAATAATAATCCTGGTGATATTTTTCGGCTTCGTAGAATTCCGAACCTTTTGTAACAGCGGTTGCGATCTTATATCTCTTGTCAGTCAGGATTTTAAGATTTTTTTCTGCGATTCTTTTCTGTTCATCGTTCAGGTAGAATATTTCCGACCGGTACTGATCACCAATATCAGGGCCCTGACCACCAACCTGGGTCGGGTCATGTATCTCGAGGAACAACTTCAGGAGTTTTTCGTATGTGGTCTTTTCCGGATCATAAATGATCTTAACAGCTTCTGCATGTCCTGTCCTGCCTGTACAGACTTCCTTGTAGGAAGGATTCTTCACATGGCCGCCTGTATATCCTGAAGTTACTGAGATAACACCAGGTGACTTCTGCATATAAAACTCTACTCCCCAGAAACATCCTCCGGCAAATATTGCGGTTCCGTATCTTCCGTTTTCGACCATTGCAGGAACAAAATCAAGCGATATTGAATTAACACAATGCCTCAGGTTTTTGGGTGTGAACATTTCTCCGGTAAAAACATGTCCAAGGTGAGCACCGCAATTGTTGCAGGTTATCTCTGTTCGTCTGCCGTCAGCATCAGGGGTTCGCTTAACCGCACCTTTTATCTCATCATCGAAACTCGGCCATCCACAGTCCGATTCAAACTTATCGGATGAATTATAGAGTGCAGCTCCGCATTTTTTGCAGATGTAGGTTCCTTTTTCCTTGTTATTGGTGTATTTGCCGGTAAAAGGAGTTTCGGTACCCTTATTATCTATAACAGCAGCTTCAGTTTTGCTGAGGCTGTTGAAAGGCAATTTTTCCTGTGATAAAGAATCAGTGCTCATTGCGATTAGAATCGTTAATAATATATATGACAATATTTTCCTCTTCATAATACCTTATTTCCAGAAGGAACAACAAATTTAGTGCAAAAATGTTAAGAAGTGATACATAACAGGTTCTGTCACATATACCTGCGTGCAAGTCCATTATCACTTAAACTCATCCCTTGCTCTCCCTTATACAGTGTTATTTGAACTCATCCCCCCTTCCCCCTTCTTAAATCACACGTACTCATCCCCCAAACCCCCT
>CAZKMH010000116.1:0-9840 GCA_964553395.1 uncultured Rikenellaceae bacterium
TAAATTCTTGTTCTACCGTCGTCTTTAATTTTCTGAAGCAGATCTGTTAATTCTTTAACAATTGCCGGATTGTCAGCTGCAACATTGTTTTTCTCTCCCAGGTCAGTTTTAAGGTTGTAAAGCTGCGGAACAGTGTCATTCCCGGTTTCAATGTTGGTGTTTACATTTAGTTTTGGTCCGGGACCCGGTTCAATAAATTTCCAGTCACCTTTTATAATTGATAGGCGACCATTTGAGGAGTGCTCAACAAGCCATTCCCTTCCTATTTTTGATTTACCAAGCAATATCTCAAGGTTGTCAAAACTGTCGGGTCCGGCTTCCGGCGAAAGCGATTGGCCTGTCAGGGCAGCAAAAGACGACATCAGGTCGATCTGTGTGAGGAGTGCATCTGATGTCCCGGATTTAATGTGTCCCGGCCACCTGACAATGAATGCGATCCTCGTCCCGCCATCGAAAGCACTGTATTTTCCTCCTCTGAGAGGACCGGCAGGTTTATGCGTGCCAAGCTTTTCAACAGCGTCATCCTTATAGCCGTCGTCAACCACCGGACCGTTATCACTGGTCACGATAATCAGAGTTTTACGTGAAAGGTCAAGACTATCTATTGTTTTAACAATCTCACCTACTGACCAGTCAAATTCCAGTATGGCATCACCCCTTGGACCCATGCCGCTTTTTCCGATAAATCTTTCATCGGGCACCCGCGGTACGTGAATATCGTGAGTGGCAAAATAGAGGAAGAAAGGATTCTCCCTGTTCTTTTCGATGAAGGCGACTGCTTTACCTGTGATGATCTCAGCAATATCCTCGTCGACCCAGTGAGCTGATCTGCCACCGCTCATATAACCTATTCTGCTTATTCCGTTCACAATGGTCATGTCATGACCATGGCTCGGATGCATTTTCAGCAATTCAGGGTGGTCCTTGCCGGTTGGTTCAGTCAGAATAGGTTCTGCAAAACTCACTTTGATCGGATCGGAAGGGTCAAGTCCGACCACCCTTCTGTTCTCCACATAGACACAAGGTACCCGGTCACCGGTGGCAGGGATCAGAAAATTGTAATCAAAGCCGATATCCAAAGGACCTGATGTAATTTCACCATTCCAGTCAGCTCCCCCTGCCGGGCCCAGTCCCAGGTGCCATTTTCCAACAACACCGGTAGTGTAACCTGCATTTTTCAGAACCGTGGCAATCGTTATCCTTCCGGGGGCTATGATGGCAGGTGCATCGCCGGTAGCGATCCCTGTACCTTTCCTTCGCCAGGCATATTCACCTGTAAGAAGTGAATATCGCGAAGGAGTACTTGTTGCTGATGTACAATGGGCATTCGTAAACCGGATTCCCTGGCTGGCCACCATGTCGATATTTGGTGTGCTGAGACTGGTTGCACCGTAGCAGCTTATGTCCCCGTAACCAAGATCGTCGGCATTGATGATAATAATATTGGGTTTTTCCGGCGCCCGGCTGCAGGCAAAGTGTAAGGAGGCAACAGATATGAGTCCTAGAGTACACGGAATTAATCTGATGTTTTTACTGGTAGTATTCATTTATTTCAAATTTATTTTCAGGTTTTTCAAAGTCCCTCTCCCCTGCCTTGCTTCACCGAAGCGGCTACGCGAAGGCGAAGGGAGAGGGATTTAGGGTGAGGTATAATGAGAAGTCATTTTTCAGACACAAATGGAAAATCCTTTGATGGTGTATGCGCCTGTTTCATAAGTTCTTCCATCTTTGCGGCAATCTCCGGATTTGATGAGGCTACATTGTTTGTTTCACCAATATCGGTTGAAAGGTCGTACAATTCCATGTCGCCCTGGGGTGTCTTATCGACGTTACGTTTCACAGCTTTCCAGTTACCCATCCTGACGGCAATTTTTCCGCCCTGCTCATGGAATTCCCAGTACAGATATTCATGTTCTTTCTGTTTCTTTTTTCCAAGCAATGTCGGAAGAAAAGATATTCCGTCAATATTTTCAGGCAGATCAGCGCCTGTAATCTCAGCAAAAGTCGGCATGAAATCCCAGAATGCTGATACATGATCTGATACTGATCCTTCCTTTACTTTATCCGGCCATTTTACAAGAAGTGGAGTTCTGATGCCACCTTCATACATATCACGTTTAAAGCCTTTAAGATCTCCGTTGCTGTTAAAATAATCAGGATCGGCACCACCTTCAAGGTGCGGACCGTTATCGGATGCAAAGATCACAATAGTGTTATCCTCAAGCTCAAATTCAGCGAGTTTTGCCATAAGTTCACCAACATAATCGTCGAGCTGTTTTATCATAGCAGCAAAAGCAGCATGAGCTTCGGGTTGTGATCCATAAGGACCAAGCCTGTAATTTGGTCCGTCATCTGTCCCTGCAAAGGATTTCTCCGGATCGAATTTTCCCCGGAACTTTTTCATATAATCCTCTTTGGCAAAGAGTTCGGCATGCGGAATGGTCGAAGGGTAGAAAAGAAAGAAAGGTTTTTCCCTGTTCGTTTCAATGAATTTGATAGCTGCCTGATGAATAAGATCGGCGCTGTATGCTCCCGTCTTGCCACTGTCATTTTCGTGAAGAAGGATCTTTTCATGATTTTGCCAAAGATGGTCAGGGTAATAGTTATGAGCCAGGCCCTGACAGTTGTAGCCAAAAAACTCATCAATGCCCTGTTTATTCGGGTCTCCATATGTATCTATATAACCAAGTCCCCATTTACCGAATGCACCGGTTGCATACCCTTTTGTCCGGAGCATTTCAGCAACAGTAACAGATTCAGCCGGTAACGGCCACTGGCCTTCAGGATCCCAGCTCCTGTTACCGCGAATAGGTGTATGTCCTGTATGTTGTCCGGTCATCAGGACCGAACGTGAAGGTGCCGAGACTGTGCAGCCTGTGTAGTGCTGTGTGAACATCATCCCGTCACGGGCGAGCCTGTCAATATTGGGGGTTGTGAATCTCTGTTGCCCGTAACAGCTCAGATCACCATATCCCAGATCGTCTGCAAGAATGAATACAATGTTTGGCTGGGATTTTTCTTTTGTCGACTGTGAACATGTTGCAGCTGCAACTGATGCAAGCAGGGTTACCGGAATGCGAATGTTCATGGTTGGGGAGTTATTGGTTATTGGTTATTCTTCAGTCGGGAGTCGGAAGTCGGAAGTTTCAACTTCGGACTTCGGTCTTCAGTTATTAGGAGTTAATGGTTGAGAGGGCGGATTTTGACTGTAAATGCTTCTGCCGGATTCCTGGCAAGGATCTGATCGATATCTGCATTAGTGAATCCATTTTCTTTAAGAGCAGGGATCAATGAATTAAAAATATCGGTAAATCCGTTAAATGTTCCTCCGTCAGATTTTGCAGGATCGTACCAGCCGGAGTCGTGAGATATCAGCACTCTGTTAAGCAGTCCTTCCTTCTTCATGTCAACTATTTTCCCGGCATACCAGGTTATACTGCCTTGTGCTCCAGGTTCCATTTCCGGTCTTGACCGGACGTTATCAAGTGAGATCCATGCACCCTCCCGTGCGGCTTTAATAAGGCCTTCTCTCGTACCACTCTGGGCATGGACCCAGATAAAAGCCGAAGCATCCACTCCCAAATCCTTTAAAATACCAATCTGTTCCAATGCCGGACCGTCGGGTCCTGTATGCGAAGCAATTACCAGTCCTGTTGCAAGATGGGCTATTCCTGCAGCTGAAATGATTTTGCGATGCTCAGCTGATAGTGTATCGGTCCGGTCAACGGCAATTTTTATGAATCCGGGTTTAATTCCTGTCCCTTCGATCCCGGATTCAAATTCACTGATCCACAGGTCAGCCATTTCTTCAGCGCTGAGCGAAAGAGACTTTTGGGAAATGAAGAAATTATTGCGGGCACCATAGAATCCTGTATTTGTTATAAAATTAAGACCTGTCTGACCGGAGAGCTCCTTTAAAAGCAATGGATCGCGGCCAAGATATACAGGAGTGCATTCAATGAATGTTTGTACTCCCCTGTTTTTTGCATCAAGGACAAAAGGCAGTGCTTTTTCGATTACCTTATGCTTGTCCCAGCGGAAATATCCAGTACTGTCGGCACCGATAAAATCGACAAGGATGTGTTCATGTTCAAGAGTAAGACCTGTCTGACCGGATGGAACCGGTCCGTTTACAGTCATTATATAATCTCCTGTTTTCGGATTACATGCTATTATAATAATCCCGAATAACAGGAAAAGAATGATGTAGAGAATTATTTTAAGGTCTAAATCATTATCTTCCATGAGGTCAGGTTTTTATTTGTATTGAATACTAAATCGGGTGCAATAAAAATAGTATAAATTGATGAATTAAGCGTGTTGTGCGGTTAACAATCTTCTCTGGCTGCATGTACTCATCCCCCCGGCCCCCTTCTCTGCTGTCGCAAAGAAGGGGGTGAGTACGTGTGATTGAAAGGGGAAAATTAGGGAGCGGATTCATGAAAGTTTTATTAGGATAAACAACTTAATTTCAAATATATTAATATTTTAACCGAACAAGAGGTGAATTAAGATATATCAACAGAGAGAAATTGCAGTGTTGCATTCAAAACACGCTGTTAAAAATTCTTAAATAGGATCATAAAAACATGTCTCTTAACATAGTTGACGTTTTGTTAAGCATGATTTTTTTATCTTGCGGCCTCAAATTTAAAACAGTGTTATGGCACATGATAACTTTGGAGACAGTTCTTTAAAATAGAAACAGATGTAATATTTATTTTTCCCTGATTAGATTATTTTTGCATTTCGCAAATCTCCGGGTGAAACCGGAGGTTTTAAGCAGATGCCGGATTTCCTTGAATTGAAGTCGTTAATATTTATAAATAAAGCCTATATGAAGAAACTTCTGATAATTGTTTCATCATTAATAATTTTAGTTGCAATTGGTTTTGCAGTCTTTTATTTGATATCCTCAGACTCTGCAATAGCCTCAGATTCAACAGGTCAGCCTGTAGACCTATCTGACAATCAGCAAATTAGTGAATGGAGGGAAGAAACCAGGACTGGTATTTCATCAGAAACCGGACTACTGAAATCCTGGCCGGAAGAAGGACTTCAGATGATATGGGCTAATGTTGAACTTCCCAAAGGACACTCCTCGGTGACTTTCGGCAACAACACTATTTATCTGACTGGTTTTAAAGATAAGAATGATATACTGATAGCACTGGATGAATACGGAAAAATAAAATGGCAGACACCTTATGGTCGGACATGGGATGCTTCCCATCCTGAAAGCCGCTGTACTCCCACTGTCGAGGGCGACAAAGTCTGGATTTCGAGCGGGTTTGGAGACCTTGCCTGTATTGATGGGATTACAGGAAAAATATTATGGTCCGTTAAAGCCAGCGAAATATACAAAGGGACATATGGCCCCTGGGGAATTGCTGAAGCACTGATAATTGATGGTGATAAAGTTTATTTTACGCCGGGAGGGAAGGAGACCACAACCATCGCTCTTAATAAAAATACCGGGGAACTGATATGGAAATCAGAGAGTCTGAGCGATCCGGCTTCCTATGCATCTCCGGTCTTAATCGATTACCAGGATGGAAAGATTCTGGTCAATGTTACTCCCAGATTTGTTTTTGGTGTTGATATATCCAATGGATCAATCCTGTGGAAAATAAACCATATGGAAGCACTTGGAAATAAAGATAAGGCAGATTCGCGTCAGATCCTGTGTGTTACTCCTTTATATTATAGTAACAAGATCTATTTTACCGGCGGATATGATCATGGAAGCCTTCTCATCAACCTTACCGATCAGGGCAGGAAAGCGGATATTGCCTGGACAGACAAGACCCTTGATATACATCATGGAGGTGTTGTCCTGGTCGATGGGTATCTGTACGGAGCAAACTGGCTCAACAATGGTAACGGGAACTGGTGCTGCCTGGAGTGGAACACCGGCAAAAAGATGTATGAAGAGCACTGGAAATGTAAGGGTTCGGTTGTTTCGGCTGAAGGATTGCTATACGTATATGAAGAAAAGACAGGCTTTCTGGGACTTGTAAAGCCAACTCCTGAGAAATTTGATATGATCAGTAGTTTCAAAGTCCCCAATGGCTCAGGTCCCTATTGGGCTCATCCTGTCATTCATAACGGAGTATTGTTCATAAGACATGGCGAAGCGCTGATGGCGTATGATGTTAAAGAAAAATAGCACTGTATATACAGCATTTATTGCAATAATTTTTGCCGGAATTTTGATCTGGTGGTTCATTGATGATCATTATCCCGCGGAACTTTTTGCGCGGATTCCCGGGATGGATAACAGGCCAAAGGTTGAACCCAGATCTGATTCCGTGGTAATTGGTGAATTTTTTGATACACTGAACCAGATCGACGACATTGTTCCCGGAAGCTGGCCACGATTCAGGGGAGCATACTTTGACAATATAAGCAGGGATTCCACTCCCATGGCTGAAGCCTGGGATTCAGCCGGTCCGCCGGTAATGTGGAAAGCAACTCTGGGTGAGGGATATGCAGGAGCTGCAGTTCATAACGGAAGAATATACATACTCGATTATAATGAGAGACGCAAAGCAGACATGCTACGCTGTTTTTCACTTAAATCAGGAACCGAACTCTGGCGGCGATGGTATTATGTCGATCTCAAACGAAATCACGGTTATTCCAGGACAATCCCGGCTGTAACGGAGAAATACCTTATATCCATTGGGCCGCGATCCCACGTCATGTGCCTCGATCCGGAGACAGGAGATCTTAAGTGGACCATCGACATGGAGAAAGAATACGGGATCCCGGGAAAAACCAAAGGAAGGATCACTCCTGATTTCTATACAGGGCAATGCCCTATGATTGACGGAGATATTGCAGTTCTGGCGCCCGGAGGGAAAGCTCTGATGATAGGGATTGATTGTGCAACCGGTGAAGTATTATGGAAGACTCCGAACCCGGACAGTATGAGAATGTCACACTGTTCCATAATGCCAATGGTAATCCACGGAAAGAAAATGTATGTTTATAATGCCATAGGCGGGGTGTGCGGAGTCTCGGCTGAGGGTGATGATACAGGCAGGCTTCTCTGGAAAACAGCTGACTGGAGCCCGGCTACTGTTGCCGCTTCTCCCCTGCTTCTGGGCAATAATGAAATAGCCGTATTTGGCAGCTATGGTGCGGGTGGTGCCAGAATAAAGGTAAGCTTTAACGGATCGGAATATTCTGCCGGGGTTACTGAATCACATAAAGCGATGGAAGGCATATCAAGCGATCAGCAGACACCAGTTTTAACAGGCGATTTTATCTGGTCCGTTATGCCGGAAAACGCCGGTCCACTTAAGAAACAACTTGTTTGCTACAATAAATCCGATCTCCGGAAGGTTGTCTGGAGCAGCGGCAAGGAGAACCGGTATGGCCGCGGTCTGGGACCATATATAATAAAAGGTGACAGGATGCTTTTACTGGATGATGATGCCAACCTCTATTCCTTCAGGCTCGAAGGTGCCTCTGCTTCACTGATCTCAAAGCATAAGATCATTGATGGAATTGAAGCATGGGGTCCAATGGCTCTGGCAGGTAATTATCTCATTATGAGAGATGCAAGGAATTTATTATGTCTGTATGTTGGAAAAAATACTGAATCATGAATAAAAAGATTTTTGCTATCGTATCACTTCTGATAATCCTGACCTTCATAGGTTATATTATCTGGGATACAGCGACTTCAGGGTCCGATACCAGCCAGGAAGAAGTGAGAACTAACGAACCTTCACCTCCTGATATGTGGGAGGTATTTCAGGAACTGTCTGTCACTGACGGTTCTTTATTATCTGTAGCAGTGTCGGATAATAATATTTATCTCGGTGGAGAATCTTATCTGTCTTGTTACGATAAGGATCTCTCAAAGCAATGGCACCTTAGTATGCCGGGAAAAATAACTGCTTTGTCAGTAAATGGTGATTCAATATATGCTGCATCACTGGAAACGCTTTCCCTGGTCAGCACAGGCGGGAAGATGATCACTGAATGGGGCCCGTATGATGCCAACAGTATAATAACATCTGTCTATGCAGGAAGAAATTATGTTGCATTTGCAGATGCAGGTAATAAACTGGTGTTCATTCTCAGGAAGAACGGTGAACTTTTCTCAATGCTGGGCCAGTCTGAAAATAAGTTCATTATCCCCAGCAGCTATTTTGATGTAGCCTTGTCCGGAGAGAATCGGATCTATGCTGCAAATACAGGTAATCGCAGGATTGAAACATGGACACCCGATGGAGTGTTGCTCGGCCAGTTCGGCGAACCGGGTATGGCACCGGAAGCTTTCTGCGGATGCTGTAATCCTGCCCACTTTGCACTTATGCCTCAGGGGTTTGTCACGGCGGAGAAAGGGCTCAACAGACTAAAGATCATCGGACCTGATGGAGCCTTCATTGAATTTGTGTCCTCGGAAAACAATTTCCTGGCATCTATTCCGCTGGACGTTGCTGCAGATATGGATGGAAAAAGGATATATGCGGCTAATCCGGTGGATTCGAAGCTGTATGTGTTTAAGAGAAAGGACTAACATTATGATAGTTACAAGAACTGATTTCATAAAGAAGACAATACAGGCAGGTTTGTTTGCTTTGCTTACACTATTATTACTTATCCTGGGGGGAAGGGTTGTTACAGGAACGGATTGTTCAAAATGCCCGGGTAAGGGAATATGCAAAGGCGAGTCAGACTGCGGGAATTTTATAAGGAATGAAAAGTGAAGAATGAAAAACAGCGAAGTTAGAACTTTGAGCTTGAAATGAAAGAAGGAAAGAATAAATATCAGTCAAGGAGGGATTTTGTGAAACGGGCCGGTAGAGTGCTTATCGTTGCACCCCTGCTTGTATTGCCGGTGGCTCTTTATAAAAAAGCAAGTGCTTCAGGCCATGTCTGGCAGATCGACCCTTTTAAGTGCACTCAATGTGGTCAGTGTAAGACGAACTGCGTAAGATCCCCTTCTGCAGTGAAATGTGTTCATGCATTTGTAATGTGCGGCTATTGTGACCTTTGCGGTGGGTATCTCCGGCAGGGGACCAAGACGATCAGCACCGGAGCCGAGAACCAGCTCTGCCCCACGGGAGCCATAACAAGAAAGTTCGTTGAAGAACCATATTTTGAGTATACTATTAATGAGGATCTGTGTGACGGCTGCGGAAAATGCGTCAAAGGATGCCTTGATTTCGGAAACGGATCATTGTATCTTCAGATCAACCAGGACCTATGCGCTGACTGCAATGACTGTTCCATTGCCAGGAAATGCCCGTCAGATGCAATATCAAGGGTACCGGCTGATCAACAGTATATTCCAAAGGAACGCGGAACACTAAATCCGAAACCCCTGAATCCTTCAGAATGAAAAGGAAACTCTTTACATATACAATATTTCTTATACTGCTAAGCCTGCATACATTTATTAATGCCCAGGACAGGTTTCCCAGACCTGAATTTGAATCGGGATATGAATACCCTGAGCATCAAATGCCACTTGAGAGGCCTCATATCTGGGAATATATAGATGTTATTGTGCTTGTTGCGGCTCTTTCAATTACTACGTGGCTTGCGCTGAAAAGAAGGTCGCGACAAGGTCTGATCTGGATGTCGCTGTTTTCTCTCATCTGGTTCGGATTTGTCCGTGAAGGGTGCATCTGTTCTGTGGGTTCGGTTCAGAATGTTGCACTTGCCCTGTTCAATAACGGATATGCGATTCCTCTGACAGCACTTCTTTTCTTTACTATACCCCTGTTGTTTGCTCTGTTCTTCGGAAGAGTATTCTGTGCCGGTGTATGTCCTCTTGGTGCAATTAAGGAACTTACAGGTTTCAAACCCGTTAAGCTT
>CAZKMH010000117.1:0-9758 GCA_964553395.1 uncultured Rikenellaceae bacterium
TCCCAGATCCTTTATAAATGGTGCTGATGCCCCTAATGCAATTAAGAAAATTATATAAATAGAGAGGACAACTATTACAAGGATCCCGATATAAAAATAATATGCTCTCAGATTCCAGAAAGCTTCATGCAATTTTGTTTTGTCATATGTTCTGATCGCCTCTGCTATATGCTTTGAAAACCGGAACAGATAAAGTACCGGGAAGAAGTAGACCAGAGCAAGAAAAATGACAGCAACAAAAACAAAACTCTCAGGAAATCCCAGATTAGTTTCTGTAGTATTAAAAACAGTAAGGAAGAGACCTGTAACCACTCCTGCTCCCAGCAGTACTCCTATGCCGATAAATCCGATGATTGCCAGAAACATTGTCCATTTACGTGTTGTATTGAGGATATCCAATGTATCCTGCCCGACCTCTATTTTCCTTTCCTCTTTTTTCTTTTCATCCTTGTTTTCCATAAGTCAGGAATGTGAGAATTATTTGTAGAGAGCACCGTATGTTTTGCAAGCCCTGTAATCCGAGCCTTCTTTTTCCATACCGAATGCACTCCATGAGCTTGGCCGGAAGATCTTGTCTTCAGGCACATTGTGCATGCACACCGGTATTCTCAGGAGAGAAGCAAGGGAGATAAGATCTGCACCAATATGTCCATAACTTGATGCCGAGTGATTTGCACCCCAGTTTGCCATCACCGAATAGACATCCCTGAATGCGCCCTCGCCTGTAAGCCTCGGGGTGAACCAGGTAGTTGGCCATGTCGGATCTGTTCTGTCGGTCAGTATTTTATGAACTTTATCCGGCAGTTCCACTGTCCATCCTTCTGCAAGCTGAAGCACCGGTCCCAGACCCTTTACAAGGTTAACCCTTGAAATAGTCAGAGGCATGACTCCTTTTGTGTTGAACTGTGAGGAGTATCCGCCACCTCTGAAATATCCCAGATTGGCAGGTTCCCACAGGGTTGATTTAAGGCATTCGGAGGCATCTTTTGCGGTTATTTCCCAGAACGGTTTGATGCAGGGTTTACCATTTTTTGTCTGCCTGCCTGAAAAATCAAGAGCAGATGCACCTGAGTTGATCAGGTGAATAACACCGTTTGCGGCAAGTCCTTCAGGTTTGACTTTTGTAACTCTTTTCATTGCTGCAGGGCTCCAGTAGGTACGGATATCAGAGAACATCTGGGCGGTATTTGTCAGCAGATACCCGAAGAGCATCGGCACGCCATTCATCGCATCATTTTCTGTTGCAACGAGATACGGAGGTCTTATTCCATTCCAGTCGAATGAGGAACACAGTATAGCCTCAAGGAAATCGCCATTGGGCATATGATCAGTCCGCTGACGTTGTCCCTGGAATCCTGCAAGGATGGCATTATGGCCGTTTGACTCCTCACCGAATCCCAGTTTCCTGAGTCTTGGATTGCCTACCATCAGGTCGCGGGCTATCAGGGTCATCTTTACTACTATCTCCCACTCTTCATCTTTTCTTGCACGGGATTTTGGTTTTTCATTCAGGTCTTTTCCCTCTTTGCAGTATTTCTTTGTCCAGGCAAGTGCTTTTTTAAACTCTTCCTTATCATAGATATTCTCGTTCAGCCTTCTGTTAAATTCGCTCATATCAACATATTCATTCCGCATACCGAGATATTCCTGGAAAAAATCTTCCCTGACGATTGAGCCGGCAATACCCATTGAAACAGAGCCCATTGACAGATAGGATTTGCCTTTCATAAACGATGCTGCCAGTCCGGCTTTTACAAACCTCAGGATCTTTTCGCTTACATCATCAGGAACTGTCTGATCGCCGGCATCCTGAACATCACGTCCATATATACCGAAAGCAGGAAGCCCTTTCATAGTATGTCCGGCCAGTGCTGCAGCCAGGTACACTGCCCCCGGACGTTCGGTCCCGTTGAAACCCCATATGGCTTTTGGCATTTCATAATCCATATCAATGGTTTCACTACCGTAACACCAGCATGGCGTTACAGTGAGGCTGACACCAACTCCCTGTTTTTTAAATTGTTCCCTGCAGGCCGCAGCTTCGGCAACGCCACCGATAGTGGTATTCGAAATAACACATTCCACGGGCTTTCCGTTGGGATACTTCAGGTTTTTGGAGATCAGAGCAGCCGCGGTTTTGGCAATATCCATTGTTTGTTTTTCAAGAGACTCTCTTACTCCACGCTCCCGGCCGTCAATTACCGGGCGGATGCCTACTTTCGGAAAATCACCGATAACTGTCTTATAACTACCTGTTACCTTAAAATCGTCTGTTGCCATAGCTGATATTTTTAAATGATTTCTGTTTTTTCCATTAAACAAATATAATATTTTCTCTGTGGAACTCTGTGTGTTCTCTGTGAACTCTGTGTAAGTTTTTCATTTTTTATACCTTTGCATATCCAAAAAAGTGAAGAGAATGCAGGAGCGGAAAAAGCTGCCGGGGTGGCTTAAAATGGAGCGGGCCAGCGGGGAAAATTATTCAGGGATTAAGCGCCTGGTGACAAATAACCATCTCCATACAATATGCACAAGCGGTAACTGTCCCAATATAGGAGAATGCTGGAATGCCGGTACTGCTACATTCATGATCCTTGGTGAGATATGCACAAGAGCCTGTAAATTCTGCAATACGCGAACCGGCAGGCCGCTCCCTCCCGATCCCGGAGAACCTCAGCGCCTTGCGGAATCAATCAGAACACTGGGACTGAAACACTGCGTCATCACCTCCGTTGACCGTGATGATCTTTCCGATGGAGGCGCAGGATTCTGGGCAGAGGTGATAAGAAAGGTGAAAGAAGTAAATCCCCTGATAACAATTGAATCGCTGATCCCCGATTTTGATGGCAGGAAGGAAAATATTCAAATGATTATCGATGCGGGACCAGATGTGATTTCACATAACATCGAAACCGTCAGACGGCTCACACCTGTAATAAGGACGAAAGCAAAATACGAAAGGAGCCTTGATGTTGTAAGGTTTATTGCTCAGAATAGGATGGTAGCCAAATCGGGATTTATGCTCGGACTCGGAGAGGATGAGACGGAGATTGTGGAAACAATGGATGATCTGTTAAATGCAGGATGCAGAATTTTAACTATTGGTCAGTATCTCAGGCCTTCACCTGATCATATGGAGGTGATCAGGTATATCACTCCTCAGAAATTTTCTGAATATGGTCAACTTGCTCTCGCAAAGGGTTTTGAATTTGTTGAAAGTGCTCCTCTTGTACGTTCATCTTTTCACGCTGAAAAACATGTGAAGGCTGGATAATATTCACTATATTGTCAAAATGTAATTCAGGGGGCAAAAGTGAGCTATAGTGTTAAATTTGAGGATATTGGCATTAGAGATTATAAAGAGGTCTGGGATTATCAGATCTCAAAGTTCAGAGAGCTTACCGGAGAGAAAATGGCGGGTAAAAATTTGCCTGCAAACAGCTCAGGAGACAAGCCCGGGACTCTGATTTTTGTTGAGCATCCTCATGTTTATACACTGGGAAAGAGCGGATCGGAAAAAAACCTGCTCCTTGATTATATTCAGCTCAGGACAAAGGATGCAAAGTTTTACAGGATCGACAGGGGAGGAGATATTACTTATCATGGTCCGGGACAGATTGTCGGATACCCGATTTTTGACCTTGAAGGAATTAAAATTGGGTTGAAAGAGTATATTTTCAGGCTCGAAGAAGCTGTAATTGAAACAATGGGGGAATATGGCCTGTCCGGTTCAAGACTCAAAGGAGGGACCGGTGTATGGCTTGATCCGGAGATCAGGGGAAAGGCAAGAAAGATATGTGCTATAGGGGTAAAGGCCAGCAAATTTGTAACAATGCACGGCTTTGCATTCAATGTGAGCACTGATATCTCCTGGTTTGATCACATAAATCCGTGCGGGTTTACTGATAAGGGAGTTACTTCCCTTGAAAAAGAGCTGGGCAGGAAGCCTGATTTAAAGGACGTAAAAGAAATTCTGAGGGGAAAATTGAAAGATCAGTTCGACCTGGTCTGGATTAACTGAATGGTTGATGGAAAAGAAATGGGTTCTTATGGAGAGTGGCGACAGTGCTGTTGTGAAACATCTTGCAGGTCAGCTGGAAGTATCAGATTCACTTGCCAACCTGATGGTCCAGAGAAATATCACAACTCCGGAGGAAGCTCGTACTTTTTTTAATCCAAGCCTGGATTATCTTCACGATCCATTTCTGATGAAGGATATGAATGTTGCGGTCGACCGGCTTTCAACCGCAATAAAGAAAAATGAAAAGATAATGGTGTATGGCGACTATGACGTAGATGGTACGACAGCAGTTGCCCTGGTGTATTCATTTCTAAAGGAGCACTCTTCAAGCATCGAATATTACATCCCCGACAGATACAAGGAGGGTTATGGCGTTTCGATCCAGGGACTCGATCATGCGTTCCGAAATAAATGCAAGCTGGTTATCACTCTTGACTGTGGCATTAAAGCAGCAGAAAAGATCCAGTATGCAAGAACCAAAGGACTCGATGTGATCATTTGCGATCATCATTACCCCGGCGATGAGATACCAAAGGCAGTTGCGGTTCTCGACCCGAAACAGCCGGGATGCAGCTATCCCTACAAAGAACTCTCAGGATGCGGAGTCGGATTCAAGCTGATTCATGCTTATTCGAAAGTTCAGGGAATTCCTTTCAGTGCAATTGCCCATTACCTCGATCTTGTTGCAGTAAGCATTGCATCGGATATTGTCCCGATAACCGGTGAGAACAGGGTTTTGGCATATTATGGGCTGAAGCAGCTGAATGAGTCACCACGCATGGGATTGAGGGAAATAATCAGAGAGGCGGAAGTCTGCAAGGCACTAACGATTGAGGATGTTGTTTTTAAGATCGGACCCAGAATAAATGCTGCTGGCAGGATGGAGAGCGGCGGCAGAGCTGTTGAGCTTCTCATTTCGAATGATACAAAACTTGCTACCGGCATCAGCAAGGAAATCAACAATTATAATATTGAAAGGCGAAGTGTCGACCGCATAATCACCAATGAAGCAATGAGGATGATCTCGGAGGATCAGAGTACTGTAAATGCCAAAACCACAGTGCTTTACAATCCTTCATGGAAAAAAGGTGTAATAGGCATAGTCGCCTCCCGCCTGATCGAAACATATTACCGGCCAACGGTCATCCTGACCGAATCGAATGGTTTTGCAACCGGTTCTGCAAGATCAGTCCAGGGCTATGACCTTTACCAGGCGATAGAGGCATGCAGTGATCTGCTTGAAAGCTTCGGCGGACATATGTATGCCGCAGGACTGACTCTGAAAAAAGAGAACATCCGGCCCTTCATCGAGAGGTTTGAACAATATGTAAACAGCACTATCACTGAAGATCAGTTGCTGCCAAGGGTTTTCATCGATACCGAGCTCTCTTTTTCCGAGATAAATGAAGAATTCTTCAGGGTCATGAGTCAGTTCCAGCCATTCGGCCCGGAAAATATGTCCCCGGTCTTTATGTCGCGTAATGTCTTTGACACTGGAACAGGACGTATGGTTGGTTCAAACGGGGAACATCTCAAGCTGGAACTATGCCAGGAATCAGGCGGGATGAAAACTGTGCCGGCCATAGCCTTCAGCCAGGCTGATCATTTTGAATATATCAGGGGAGGAAATCCTTTCAACATCTGTTACTACGAAGAAATGAATGAGTTCCGGGGCAATAGGAATCTGCAGCTGAATATCCGCGATATAAAAACGCCGGAAAATAAATAACAGGAGCATCCGGTTTGTGACTTACGGTATCAGGAAAATGGTGAAAGGAGACCGATAGAATTAGTCAGCCATATTCTGAAATAATAATATTAAAGAATCTTATATATATCATAATCATATATATTCAAAAACCATAATATTATAGTATTTTAATATATAATGATCTATAATATTCTTGACATATTTTTTGTTGTTTTTCATTCTTTTCTGATCATCTTCAACCTTTTCGGATGGATATGGAAGAAAACGAGGATCTGGAACCTGATTACCCTGCTTATTACGGGCGCATCATGGTTGATCCTGGGTTGGATTGTCGGGGTATTCGGATATTGTCCGCTCACCGACTGGCATTTTACAGTGCTCGAAAAACTGGGAAAGACCGGCCTTCCCAATTCATATATTAAATACCTGGCTGACAGGATTACCGGGCAGGATTTCAATTCTGTCATGGTTGACAAAATAACATTATACTCTTTCCTGGCAGCCCTGATCATCTCGCTGGCATTAAATACCATAAACCTGGTGAAATCAAAATATCATAAAACCTGAAAGGTCTGCAGTGTTATGTAATGTTAAGGAGATTTACTCCGAAGCCGAGGTTTTTGTTGAAATTGATTTTATATTTGAATATCAATAGTAAAATTAATACACAAAATATGAACCTGAAAAAATTGATTATTGCCGTTTTGCTTCCCCTGATAAGCCTTATAGCCTTCGGACAGGTGAGCAAATCCCAAAGTAACACGGGTACCCTTCGTGCAGGAATTGCAAAAACCGATATTACCCCTTCTATTCCTGTGAAACTTTATGGCTACGCCTCGCGGACAACCTACTCGGAGGGCATTCATGATCCTTTAACTGCACGTGCCGTTGTATTTGAAAACAACGGTAAAAAAATTATTCTGGTTTCTTCCGACCTTGGATCATATAGCAGTGAGGTTTTCCCTGTAATGCAGAAAAGTATAATGGAAAAATTCGGCATTAAAGAATCCGAACTGTTTCTGTCAACCATCCATTCGCATAGTTCACCGATCCTGTCGCTGAATGCTGAAACCGGAGATCCCAACAATATTGAATATACTAAATCATTACAACAGAAACTGTTAACCCTTATCGGGGAGGCAATGAAGAATCTGAAGCCAGTTCAGACCGGTGCCGGGACAGGCTCTTCGCCGGTGGGTTCAAACAGACGTGAGATGAGACCTGATGGCTCCATCACCCTGGGAAGAAATCCATATGGTGTTACAGATAAAGAGGTACTGGTTCTGAAGATCGCCACCCCTGACGGCAAAATGGTAGGCGCCCTGTATGACTATGCAACTCACTCAACCTCACTGGGCGGGCGTAACATGCAGATCAGCGGGGACATATTAGGTTTATCAGCACAGTTTGTTGAAAAAATTCTCGGAAAAGAAGTTATCACACCGGTATTTGCCGGTGCATCCGGGAATATTGATCCATGGTACAGAGTTCTTCCCGAATTCAACAATGAGCCGGGCTGGATACCTGAACCCGTTCTGCTGGGCACCCTCCTGGGTGAAGAGGTAGTACATGTTTTCCGCAGCATAAATGCAATGCACCCGGGTGGCGAAATAAGCACAGCTTTTGCCACAATTGAATGTCCTCGTAAAAAGACAACAGCAACCCCGGGCACAACTGACAAACCGCAGCCGGCAACCGTACCGGTAAATATCACTGTGGCACGGATCGGTGAAGATGTGGCATTTGTCGGATTTAATTTAGAGATGCTTACCGAAATAGGTATGGAAATAAAAGCCGGTTCACCATTTAAACATACTTTCGTCATCACGCATTGTAATGGGGCAAGCGGATATCTTCCGCCACCGGAACTTTATAAAGAAGGAGGCTACGAGATCACAGCCACAAGGTTTGAGATCGGATCCTCCGACATGGTGATAAAAAAAGCACTGAGGATGTTGTATGATCTGTGATCAGGGGAATTAAAACCATATCCTGAACTGCATCCTCAGTTCATCCCTGCCCTCAGATTGATTTCCCGGTGAACCGGAAGATGTAATTCCATATTTGACTCTGAGCTCAGTATTATTGCCTGTTTCACATTTTACCATAATATAAGCCCTGCTGCCTTCTCCTGAATATGCGGGAATGCTGAAACTGTATAACAGATCATTTTCGTAGGTGTAAATCCTGGAGTCCCAGTCATCAGTTTTAAAGATGCAGTACCTTAACCACAGTGATGCGGGGATTCTGCGGAACACATAAACTATATCCTGAAGCATAAGCATCCCTTTACTGCCTGAGTGTTCAACTGCCTTAAAATCAATTCGTGTTTTAAGTGTGAGATTCTCATTTACCGAATATCCGGCAATCCCTTTGAAAGTTCGTGATGTCACCTCCTCAATACCGGCAATGCCCTGATCCTCATCGCTGTCAGTCATTGAATATCTGTAATTATATGATATTTCAAATGAAAGATCTTCAACCGGAAGGTATCTGATTTTTATTTCCTGCTTCTTCGACATTGAAGGGAAGCCTGCCCTGTACTTAAGCCATGGAAAATGGCTGATATCGCAACCCGCACTTATGAACAGGTGCTTTGCAGCTTCAAAGGTGAAATTGCCGAGAATGCCATGTTCATTTCCGGTAATTGAATTGCTGCCGGGCCCTCTTCCATGAAAACTTATGAAGCCCGGGCTGTAATTTCTGTACAGGAAATTCAGGGTCAGTCTGTCGGAAGGCCTTAAGGTGATTCCCTGTACCAGTGCAAATTGTCTTGTATCATTTGTGGAGATTTCCCCGAATAACAAAATCCTGTTGATCAGGCTGTTATAATAAGCTGAGAAAATACTGTTCCTCTCCCCGCTGAAATCGTAAAGATCCGCTGCATCAGGACTGACTGAATTGACAGGAAGGGAAAAATTACTTTCCGACCAGTTGAATCCAATCCTCAATGATGAAAAATTGTATGTGACATTCATTCCGTAATATGTTTCGGTAACGGCATCCTTTTTATGTAACAAAGAAGAAGTATTGTGCAATCCTGTTTTATAAAAATTATCCACTGTAATAATTGTTGAATCGTCTGAAAGCCTTGTAGTAGCGTCAAGATTATTAAGTGAATAAAAAAGTGACAATCCCATCCTCTTAAATGCAAATTCCCCAGCAGCTCCTCTGAAGAAATTGTTTTCATCGGTTGAGGTGTATGGTTTGATCTGATCCCTGCCCGGCTGGTACCCGGATGCTGTGACAGCACTGCCGGTGCGCATCCCTGTATTGATTCCCGTACCCTGGCCGAACCTTACAGAAAAGTCTCCTGCGATCAGTTTCCGGATTATGCCGCGTCCGGTATAGCAAATGTGTCCGGAGAGAAAATCTGGCAGGGGAGGAGTGCCTGATAATAATTTTTCTCCTGCATCTTTTTCGGTTGTGATTCCTGCCGAGAATGGTCCGGCAGAGATTTTATATCGGGACAGGATTTTCCATGACGATCCGGCCCAGGTAGTATCTGATTCTCCTGGCTTTACTATCAGATTTGAAAGGAGTGTATTTCTCAGGATCAGTGTATCGGGTTTTGTATTACGGGCTGGTTCAAGAGTAATGAAGGGAAGGAGCATTTCGGTGATCTGGCGGTCAAACCCGGGAATCGCGGCAATTTCGTAAATGGAAACAATATTGCCGGTTGATCTGACATGATCGGTTATTGACCGTATCTGAAATTCTGTAAGAAAAAAGAGCCTGGATAAGTCGGTCTCGTCACCGGAGTTAATCCTGACAGGATTTTCGGAAAGTTCGTGAAGTTGTTCGATGAACAGACTTACTGTTTCCGGATCCGTCTCATCAGCAGCAAGATCCTCGGCAATATCAACAATTATCTCTGACAATTTAGGCTCCTGACAATCGACTTTCAGAAAGACAGTCAATAAAAGTATGGGTAGTACTAAATGTCTCATCATTTTATCTTAAATACCAGTGAAACACCTGAAGAAATTCCAAGTTTTTCGTGAGTTGCAAAACCCAGGTCGAGTT
>CAZKMH010000118.1:0-9705 GCA_964553395.1 uncultured Rikenellaceae bacterium
AGTACGTGTGATTGAATTTCAAATATATTAAGATTTCAACCGCACAAGACGTTATATTTATAATTAACTTAAAGGCTTGATTAAACTGTTTATTTTGTAAAATTGACCATGTCTTATCTGATTTACAAACCTTATAATCCAGTAGATTTTAAAATCAATTAATTTCTGAATATTATGAAAAAAAGATCGTTATCTATCACATTCCTTTGCCTGATACTCATTTCAGGTTTCTCCCTGGTCTCAAAATCCCAGGAAAATAAATTTCCTGAAATGGCATTACCTGAAAAGCTTCTTGCCACTCTTAAAACTGAGCATCCTCGGCTTCATGCAACCAAATCTGATTTCGCTGCGCTGAAAGACAGGATAGCTTCAGATGAAACCCTGAGAAAGTGGTACGAATCAGTCAGGAGTAACGGTGATCGTATTCTTGGCGAAGAACCGAGCATCTATATAATTCCTGATGGTCTCCGGCTTTTAAGTACAAGCAGGAGGGTGGTTAACAGGATGTTCACCCTTGGCTTCCTTTACCAGATGGAAGGTGATGCAAAATATGCCGAAAGAGCATGGAAGGAGCTTGAGGCAGTTTCAAAATTCCCTGACTGGAATCCAAAGCACTTTCTGGATGTGGGGGAGATGACGAACGCTCTTGGGATTGCTTACGATTGGATGTACAGTTATTGGAATGCCGATCAGCGTAATATCATAAAAAGCGCAATAATTGAAAAGGGCTTATGCCGTGCCATGATGGCATATCAGGGGGTAGCCGTCCAGAACCATAGCTGGTGGGTACGGTCAGAACATAACTGGAATCAGGTATGTCACGGCGGTATTGGTATCGGGGCACTTGCAATCGCTGATGAGGAACCTAAATTATCCGAGTATATTCTGCGCCAGGTAATTAAATATTTGCCCTATGCAATGGTCCATTTTGGTCCTGACGGGGCCTGGAATGAGGGTCCGGGTTACTGGGGATATGCCACACAATATAATATTTATATTCTGTCGGGGCTCGAATCAGCACTGGGTACCGATTTTGGTCTCAGCAAAATTGATGGTTTTGCTAAAACCGTTCTTTTTCCAATGTATCTTACAGGCCCGTTCAACCGGTCATTCAACTATGCTGATGGCGGAGACGGAGCTACAGGAGGTTCGCAACTTTACTGGCTTGCAGCCAGATATAATGAACCCCTGGCAGCCAGATATCAGTTGCAGCTTACCAGGTCAGGCTCTCCTCTTGATCTGCTCTGGTATTCCAAAGATCTGATAAGCAAGCAGGCAACTCTTCCTCCACTGGCAGCTTATTACAGGGCATCTGAGGTCGCCACAATGCGGGGAGCGTGGAATGACAGGAATGCCTGGTTTGTGGGTTTCAAAGCGGGCGACAACAAAGCAAATCACAGTAACCTCGATCTTGGGAGCTTCGTGCTTGACGCTTATGGAAAAAGATTCGTTATGGACCTGGGAGCTGATAATTATAATGCCCCGGGCTATTTCAGTACAGGCGCTAACGGACCGCGCTGGAATTATTACAGGATGAGAGCCGAAGGCCATAATACCCTGGTTATTAACCCCGGAACCAAAGCGGACCAGGATCCGCTGGCTTTCGCCAAAATAGTGAAATTCGACACGAAAGGGACGACAGCATTTGCAGTTGCCGATCTGACTCCTGCTTATGCATCTGAAGCTGAAAGTGTTCAGCGGGGTATAGCTCTGACGGGTGGAAATACTATTGTTATCAGAGATGAAGTAAAAACAGGTAAGCCTTCACAGTTATACTGGTTCCTCCACACCCGGGCTGATCTGAAGCTGGCGGGTAATGCTAAAAGAGCCACCTTTACCATTGATTCTGCACAGGTGGTTGCTGAAATTGTGTCACCTTCAAAGGCCAGATTTACTATTATGAATGCTGAACCGCTTGCTTCTTCACCCAAAGCTGTGAATAACAAAAACGAAGGCATCCGTAAGCTTGCAATATCTCTTGGTGGTATTACAAACGAAAGCATAGTTGTGGTTATCAGACCTGTCAAAGGCAAGTCCTCTGCAGCCACGTCATTCTATAAACCATTAAGTAGCTGGTAATTGACCCTCCAGCTCCCCCAGGAACCCCCGGTCATCAACCTGACGGCTGATGACCTGCCCCCTAAAAGATTCAGGGGTAAGCTACCCCAATCACTTTCTGTTACCTGAAAAATTGACTTCTTACTTTTGTTTATTATATTGGACCAGAAATTAAACCATGCTATATGATTGCAGGAATACTAAAAGAATCCGGTTGCGATAACAGGGTGGCTATGCTTCCCGGTGAAGTTGGCAGATTAATGAAGCTTGGTGTGGAGGTTTTGGTGGAGCACGGTGCAGGAGAAAACGCCTTTACTTCTGATGAGGAGTACAGGAAAGTTGGTGCGAATCCTTCACCGAGGAAAGATATTTTAGCCAGATCTGTTCTTATTTTAACTGTCAACCCGATTCCTGAGGAAGACCTGAAGTTCTGCAGGGAAGAACAGGTTCTTTGTTCAATAGTAAATCCTGCCGAAAATGGAAAGTGGCTGGAAAACGCAAGGATACATGGACTTACAGTACTTGCACTCGATACAATCCCCAGGACATCCAGGGCCCAGGCAATGGACATACTGTCGTCGATGGCGACGGTTTCGGGATATAAAGCAGTACTTCATGCTGCATTATTGTTACCCCGGTTCTTCCCTATGTTCATGTCGGCAGCCGGTACCATTAAACCATCCCGCGTTTTGATCCTGGGTGCAGGTGTCGCGGGATTGCAGGCAATTGCGATTGCCAGGAAGCTGGGCGCTGTTGTTGAAGTGTTCGATGTCAGGGCGGCAGTAAAGGAAGAAGTGAAAAGTCTGGGAGCAAAATTCATTGAGGTCGAAGGCGCAAGGGACGATACATCGGCCGGAGGATATGCTGTGGAGCAGACAGATGAATTCAAAAAGAGGCAGCAGGAGCTTATCCAGCAACGGGCTAAAGCCGCGGATGTTATTATTACAACTGCCCAGATCCCCGGTAAGAGGGCACCGGTTCTCCTGGTAAAAGAAACGGTAAACGCTATGAAGCCCGGATCTGTAATTATTGACCTGGCAGGATCGTCGGGGGGAAACTGTGAACTTACCGAAGACGAAAAAACAGTTGTGGTGAACGGAGTCACAATTATCGGAAAATCCGACTATCCCTCGGATATGCCGACTGATGCCAGCAAGATGTTTGGAAACAATATTATAAACCTTCTTAAGATTATGATCAACAAGGAGGGTAACCTCGTACTCAATATGCAGGATGATATTATTAACGGTACAACAGCAGTTCATTCTAAAGAATATGTAAGCCAGAGAGTTAAACAATTACTTAATATCAAATAGATTCACAGATGGAAAATATACTGGGATTTTTCTTACAGCACAGGGAGGTGATTTTCATTGTAATACTTTCTGTTTTTCTGGGCATAGAGGTAATAAGCCATGTTCCGGCAATTCTTCACACCCCCCTTATGTCCGGAGCCAACGCAATCCACGGTGTTGTCATAATCGGGGCAATAATTGTGATGGGGCATGCAGAAACAACCGGTTCAATGATACTGGGTTTCCTGGCTGTGGTCCTTGGTACCCTGAACGTTGTTGGCGGATTTGTGGTGACAGACAGGATGCTGGAGATGTTTAAAAAGAAAAAGTAGTCTATCCGGTATATAACGATAAATATCAGCAGAATGAATGATGTAACTCAATTTCCTTATGGTATTTCAATACTGGAGATAACATATATAGTGGCTTCAGTTTTGTTTGTTATAGGGCTTAAGAAGTTAAGCCATCCGCTGACTGCCAGGCGAGGAAATACACTTGCAGCTTTCGGAATGGGCTTTGCAATAATCGCAACAATTCTGTTTCATAGAAAGGATGGCGAACCGATCGGTAATATTGTCTGGATAATTGCAGCAATAGTTCTGGGAACCATAATAGGCTGGGTTATTGCAAAGAGGGTCAGGATGACTGCAATGCCACAGCTGGTCTCATTCTTTAATGGAATGGGAGGTGCTGCAGCTGCTCTTATATCAATGATTGAATTTCCGCATGTGAGGCCGGATCTGATTGCTGCTCATGGAATGGCAAATGGCCAGGTGCTTGCAATTCTGCTTGGACTTATGATCGGAACCATATCATGGGCCGGGAGTATGATAGCTTTCGGCAAACTTGATGGTTGGATCGGCGACCTCAGGATCAAATCCTTAAAGTATGTGAACCTTACCATTTTGGCAGTTCTTATTGGCTTTATTGTTTTTATTATGACCCGTGACGTTCAGACATCAGCCGAACTGACTCCCCTCATCTACTTTATGTTTGCAGTAGCTGTGATCTATGGTGTCCTCTTTGTCTTACCGATCGGAGGGGCTGATATGCCTGTGGTTATCTCGCTCCTGAACTCCTTTACGGGAGTGGCTGCAGCCATGGGAGGATTCCTTTATAACAACCAGGCAATGCTTACGGGCGGGATACTTGTCGGTTCGGCAGGAACCATCCTGACAGTACTTATGTGCAAGGCAATGAACAGATCATTACTAAATGTGATCGTTGGAGTCTTCGGAGGCGGCGGACAGGCAAATGTAGGTGCTGCCGGAACTGTCAGGGAGATAACATTATCGGATGCTGCCATTCTTCTCAGCTATTCCAAAAAAGTCGTCATCGTCCCGGGTTACGGACTGGCAGTCGCCCAGGCACAGCACATATGCCATGAGCTCGATAAACTTCTTGAAGAAAAGGGTGTTGAAGTTAAATATGCGATACATCCGGTTGCAGGCCGGATGCCCGGGCATATGAATGTTCTGCTTGCAGAAGCGGATGTACCATATGAACAGCTGATTGAAAGCGATGAGATAAATCCCGACCTCCCGAATACCGATGTGGTGGTTGTTATCGGCGCCAACGACGTTGTTAACCCTGCCGCAGAAGATGATCCCTCAAGCCCGATTTATGGAATGCCTATTGTAAAAGCCCGCGATGCAAAAAATATAATTGTTATGAAACGCGGGATGGGTAAGGGGTATGCTGCTATCGAGAACATGTTATTCTTTAATGAAAAGACAAGGATGTTGTTTGGGGATGCCAAAACTAGTTTGCAGAATCTGGTCAGTGAAGTAAAAAACTTATAGTATAAAGATGCTTGCGTATTTGGCACGGATTGCAAATCCGCGCCAGCGGATTATAGTATTAAGATGCTTGCGCCGATTTGCAATCGGTGCATTTCAATGGCACGGATTACAAATCCGCGCCAGCGGTGAATCGGTGAAACGGTGAAACGAGGAAGCGCGTAAGAATATCCAATATGAATTCTCATACAGAACGTCTGGCTCTTCTCCGGGCTGCTTTAAAACAGAAAAGCATCGACGCATATATTATTCCTCTTTCTGATCCTCATCTCGGAGAGAACATCCCGGATCACTGGGGTATAATTCATTGGCTGACAGGTTTTACCGGTTCGGCAGCTACTATTGTGGTAACTGATTCATTTGCAGGGCTGTGGACCGACTCGAGGTATTTTATCCAGACTGAAAAGGAAATAAATGGATCCGGATTTGAACTTGTAAAACCAATAGCATTTCAAAAAAAGGATTATGCCGACTGGCTGGTTGAAAACATAAATCCAGGCAGGAGGATCGGTTTCGACGGCAAAATATTGTCCATCAGCAGCTTCAGGACACTCAGAGGAAAGCTGGACGGGAAAAGCATTGTTTTCGATGCCGGATGTGACCTGGTAAGCGGGATATGGACTGACAGACCACAGATGCCATTTTCAATAGCATGGGATCATGCTTTGGAATACTGCGGAAAGGAGAGATCCTTAAAGATTGCCGGGGTACGGACTGAAATGCAAAAAAAAGGTGTGGATCTCCATCTTCTTACATCACCCGATGAAATAATGTGGTTGCTGAATATCAGAGGAAGTGATGTGACTTACACACCCCTGCTTTTATCATTTGCACTTATAACTGACAAAAAAATTGAACTCTTTATTGATGAAAAGAAGATACCTGTGGAGCTTGTTTCCGAATTCGTAAGACTCGGAATTGAAATAATTCCTTATGGAGATATTTACGAAAAAACTGCTTCAATAAAAGGCGGATCATCAATTCATATCACACCATCGACAATTTCCACAATGCTCTATGATTCAATCCCGAAGCATCTGAGGATTATTGAGGGAACAAGCATCCCTGCACAGCTGAAGTCAAAAAAGAACAAAACTGAGATCCGGAATCTGGACAATGTTATGATACGTGATGGTGCAGGCCTCACAAAATTCTTCTTTTTCCTCGAAAACAATACTGATACCGAACCTTTGACCGAACTCTCACTTGCACATAAGCTGCTGGAATTCAGATCGGAGCAGAAAGATTTTCTGGGACCCTCATTTGCAACTATTGCGGCATACAGGGAACATGCAGCACTGCCACATTACTCGCCAACGGCTGACACTAATATGGAATTAACTGACAACGGAATCCTGCTTATTGATTCAGGGGGTCAGTATCCGGGCGGTACAACTGATATTACACGGACAATTTCAATCGGACTTCCAACATCCCGGCAGAAGAGTGATTTCACTCTTGTTCTGAAAGGGCATATCAGGCTGGCACAGACTAAGTTCCCGCATGGAACCAGAGGATACCAGCTTGATATTCTGGCACGAGAGCCCTTATGGGGAAAGGGTTTGGATTATGGACATGGAACCGGTCATGGAGTGGGGTATTGCCTCAATGTTCATGAGGGTCCTCAGAATATAAGTCCTTCCGATAATAAAACAGTGTTAGAGCCAGGGATGCTTATTTCAAACGAACCCGGAATATACAGGGAAGGAGAATATGGAATCAGGACCGAAAACCTGATACTTTGTTATGATGATGAAGAGACTGAATTCGGCAGATTCCTGAAATTCGATACGGTCTCATTATGTTATATCGACAAAAATCTTATAGATAAATCAATGCTTGATGATAATGAAATCAGATGGCTCAATAACTATCATCAGGAGGTATATGAGAAAATAAGCCCTTATTTAACAGAGATTGAGAAAAAGTGGCTTAAGGAAAAGACAGATAAACTCTGACTAAACTAATTAAGGATGCAGGTTTCCGGTTACTGGTTGCTGGCAATTTCGGGAAACAAGTAACATGCAACATGCAACCGGTACCATAAATTAATGAAACGAAATGTTTAAATTCAATAATACTATGAATTTCAAATCTCTCTCCTTTAGAATAATTATTCCTGCATTCATTTTTCTGACTTTGCTGATTTCATGTGCTAAAGTATCAGACCAGTTTGTTGCAGGAAATCTTAAATGTGAATACCTGATCAATCCTCTGGGTATCGACGCACCAAATCCCAGATTTACCTGGCAGATGATTGACGGCAGGATGGGAGCGGAGCAGAGTTCTTTCAGGGTCATTGTTGGTGTTGATTCCGCCTCTGTCGTAGCCGGAACCGGTGATGTATGGGACTCGGGAAAAATCAGATCGGAGCAGAACCTGTTTAAATACACAGGTAAACCGCTTAACCCATTTACAAGATACTTCTGGAGTGTTCAGATCTGGAATGAAAAAGGAGATCGTGCCGGATTGTCAAAAACCGCTTCATTCGAAACCGGAATAATGAATTACAAAAACTGGAAAGGAAGCTGGATAAGCGATACCCGTGATACAGAACTTAAACCGGCACCTTATTTCAGAAAATCATTCACTATCAGGGATAATGTAAAATCTGTACGGGCATATATTGCCGTTGCAGGACTTTATGAACTATATCTTAACGGTCAGAAAGTTGGGGATCACAAACTCGATCCTGCCTACACCCGTTTCGATCGCCGGACTCTTTACCTCACCAGCGATATAACATCATTGATCAGGAACGGGGATAATGTTGTCGGAATCCTCCTTGGCAACGGCTGGTATAATCACCAGTCGACAGCCGTGTGGTACTTTCACGAAGCACCGTGGCGGGCAAGACCCGGGTTTTGTATGGATATACGGATCGTTTATGAAGACGGCTCAGTAGAGACAATCACCAGCGGAACTGACTGGAAAACTGCGCTGAGCCCGGTCATTTTCAACAGTATTTATACCGCCGAACACTTCGATGCCAGGCTCGAACAACCGGGATGGAACCTGGCCGGGTTTAGTGATTCAACCTGGACCAACGCTATCCTGGTGCCGGCTCCATCAAAGAACATCGTCTCCCAGGTTATACATCCCATAAGGATCACCGAAGAAGTTCCGGCAGATACCCTGATAAGTCTCAATAATAATACATGGCTTTTCGACCTGGGCCGGAACATTGCAGGAGTCAGCCGGCTCAAAGTCACTGGTCCGGCCGGAACAATTATCAGGATGAAGCATGCTGAACGGCTGGATGATAAAGGTCGGGCTGATCAGTCCAATATTGATGTTCATTACCGTCCGACAGATGATAGTGATCCTTTCCAGACGGATATCTTCATCCTTTCGGGAAACGGGGAAGAGGCTTTTATGCCGCGATTTAACTATAAAGGATTTCAATATGTTGAGGTTACAACCAGTAAACCTGTTGTTTTGACTGAGGAAAGTCTTACGGGATTTTTTATGCATAGTGATGTTCCTCCCATTGGATCTGTCAATTCATCTGATACCCTGCTGAATAAGATCTGGCAGGCTACCAACAATTCATACCTTTCAAATCTGTACGGGTATCCCACCGATTGTCCCCAGCGTGAAAAGAATGGATGGACCGGCGATGCGCATATTGCAATCGAAACAGGACTTTATAATTTCGACGGGATAACAGTTTACGAAAAATGGCTTAATGACCACCTCGATGAACAACAACCAAATGGTGTACTTCCGGCTATAATACCAACAAGCGGTTGGGGCTATCACTGGGCAAACGGTCCGGACTGGACAAGCACCATAGCCATAATTCCATGGAATATATACATGTTCTATGGTGATCCTCAGTTGCTTATAAGATGTTACGACAATATTAAAAGGTATGTGGATCATATCACCGAAATAAGTCCTGACGGACTTACCGACTGGGGACTTGGCGACTGGATACCGGTTAAATCAGTATCTCCCAGGGAGCTGACATCCTCCGTATATTATTTTGTCGATGCTACAATACTGGCAAAAGCGGCGCAAATAACCGGTAATGAATCCGATTTTAACAGTTACAGTGCGCTGGCTGAAAAAATACGAAATGCAATAAATAACAAGTATTTAAATAAAGAGACTGCCGTTTACGGAAAGGGATTGCAAACTGAACTGAGTGTACCATTGCAATGGGGACTTGTTCCGGAGGATCTGAAAAGCAGGGTGGCTGCCAATCTTGCTGATTCAGTGGCTGCAAATGACGACCATATTGATGTCGGGTTGCTGGGTACAAAAGCAATACTGAATGCATTAAGTCAGAACGGTCACGCTGATCTGGCTTATAAGCTTGCCGTACAGGATACATTCCCCTCATGGGGCTGGTGGATAGTGAATGGAGCCACTACACTATATGAAAACTGGCCGATCAATCCGGAATCCGACATATCACTCAATCATATTATGTTTGGAGAAATTGGTGCATGGATGTACAAGGCATTAGGAGGAATCTTTCCGGATGAGGAACAGCCCGGATTCAAAAATGTGATCCTCAAACCTCAGTTTGTAAATGGACTTGATGA
>CAZKMH010000119.1:0-8076 GCA_964553395.1 uncultured Rikenellaceae bacterium
TTATGGTGGGCCATCTTCTTTATGCTGTTATTTCAGGCCTTATGATCTCAGGAATACCAAAAGTAAGTATATTTAACGGTAATTAAATATTAAAACGATGAACCGACGTGAATTCAGTAAAATAGCTGCAGCCGGATCAGTTGGGATCGGAGTCTCCCCCGTGATTCTGCCGGATCCGGGCTGGAAAGGTGCAAACGACCGTATTAATGTTGCCGTAATTGGTATAAGAGCACAGGGTCAGGGGCATATAACGGAATATTCAAAACTGCCAAATGTAAGCGTAGCAGCTTTATGCGATGTTGACAGCAATCTTTTCGATGAAAGGATAAAGAAGTTCTTCACGGCAAAAGGATTGCCAAAGCCAAAAATCTATACCGACCTTCGTAAGCTTTACGAGGATAAGGATATTGATGCTGTATCCATTGTCACGCCAAATCACTGGCATACGCTTGCTGCAATCTGGGCACTGCAGGCAGGAAAACATGTATCTGTGGAAAAACCCTGCTGTTATAATTTTTTCGAAGGCCGGAAACTTGTGGAGGCTGCCGATAAATATAAACTTATAGTCCAGGATGGTGCGGAACAAAGAAGTAATCCCTGTGCCCGGAGCATGGCTGAATATCTGCATAGCGGCAAGCTTGGAGAAGTTTATATGGCAAAAGGTCTGTGCTATAAATGGCGGGACACTATAGGGAAAACACCCGATGAGCCAGTTCCTGCCGGCGTGGACTACGATCTCTGGCTGGGTCCGGCTCCCAAAAGACCTTTCTCAAAAAACCGTTTCCATTATAACTGGCACTGGAACTGGGAATATGGTAATGGCGATATGGGCAACCAGGGAGTTCATGAGATGGATATCGCCCGCTGGGGTCTTAACGTGACGCTCCCAACCAAAATAAGTGCTGTTGGCGGCCATTTCATGTTCGATGATGATCAGAATACACCCAATGACCTGATAGCCGTATTTGAATTTCTCAATCCTGCAGGTGGAGGCGATAAGAAGAAGATCCTTCAGTTTGAAGTGCGCCACTGGATCACAAACAGGGAAGGGATCAGGAGTGACAATCCAAAAGAAGATGCTTATATGGTAAGCGCTGATAATGTTGTCGGTAACCTGTTCTACGGATCAAAGGGGTTTATGACAAAAAATGTCAACGAATGGCAGGTATATTACGGCAAGGAAAGAGCAGAGGGTGAAAAAGGAAGCGGTCTCGGCGATCATTACCTCGCTTTCATCAATGCAATACGTGCCGGCGACCGGAAACTTGCCAACGCCGATATCCGTGACGGTTTCTACTCGTGTGCCCTGATGCATCTTGGCAATATTTCTTACAGGCTGGGTCGGTCACTTGAATTTGATCCGGTAAAGATGAAATTCAAAAACGCCCCCGATGCCGATGCGATGCTTACGAGAGAATATCGCAAACCGTTTGTTGTCCCTGATAAGGTGTGAAATCTCCGGGAACAGCTTCTTCTGAACCATAATTTTGTGAATATTCCTGATGAAAACTGAATCCGGGAACCTGAATATCAGGTGGATAATTCTTTTTTTCCTGTTTTTTGCCACGGTGCTTCTCTACCTTGACAGGTCGGCACTCGGGATCATGGCACCCTTCCTCCAGGATGAGATTGGCTGGAGCGAACAGCAATATGGCAATATCAACAGTGCCTTTATGATCGGATATGCAATATGCTTCCTGATCATGGGAGCATTTGTAGACAGGATTGGCACTAAAGCTGGTTATGCAATATCTGTCGGCCTCTGGACCATTGCACAGGCTTCAACGGCACTGGCAAAATCGTGGATTGGGTTTGCACTTGCCCGCACCGGCCTTTCAATAGGCCAGTCGGGAAATTTCCCCGTGGCAAACAAGGTCCTGGCTGAATGGTTCCCCAAAAAAGAGAGAGCCTTTGCGGTCGGGCTTTATAACGGCGGATCAAATGTGGGAACCCTGCTTTCACCTTTGATCATACCTGTTGTTGTTTCAGCTTTCGGTAATGACTGGCGTACAGCTTTCCTGTGGACTCTTCCATTCAGCGCTTTATGGATAGCCTGCTGGCTCTTATTTTACAGGAAGCCTGAAAAGCACAGGCTCGTAAGCAGGCAGGAGCTCGAATATATCAACAGCGACAGTATCGAAGAACCAAGGGGAAAGATAAAATGGACCACTTTGCTCAGGAAACGGGAAGTCTGGGGAATATGCGTTGGCAAGTTCATGGCTGATCCTATCTGGTGGTTCTATCTGTTCTGGGGTGCAAAATTCCTTAACGGCAAATACGGACTCAACCTTCAGGAAATAGGACTGCCTTTTTTCACCATTTATCTTGTATCCTGGGGAGGCGGAATATTTCTGGGCTGGCTCTCCTCCAAATTCCTTAAAAGGGGATGGTCATTGAACAAAGGTCGTAAAATGGGCTTTCTCATATGCGCCACATTTGCTCTGCCTGTCATGCTTGTGCCTCATGTCAATAATATGTGGCTGGCCGTCGGCCTTATTGCCCTGGCAGCCGGTGGTCACTGCGGCTGGTCGGCAAATATATTCACCCTGATGTCCGATATTTTCCCGCGGAGAGCAACCGCTTCCATTACGGGTATAGGAGGATTTGCGGGAGCCGTCGGTGGAGCACTTATCGCCCAACTCGTCGGCGGACTGCTGCAAAACATGGGGATGGATGGTTACATAGTTCCATTCTTAATTGCATCGATAGGTTATTTTATTGCTCTTGGTATAATGCATCTGCTTATCCCAAACATTAAACCTTTAAATCTTTAACCGATAATGAAGAGTTTTGAACGTCTGAACACTACCCTGAATCATATCGAACCGGACAGAATACCATTTGATATTGCCGGCACCACGGTTACCGGAATCACTAAGAAGGCTTTCCTTAATGCCATGGATCACAGGGGATTATCGAAAGCATACGAATCAAGGGAAATTGATCCTGTACAACAGATCGTAACACCGGTTGAAGATACCCTGCTAAGGCTCAATTGCGATATTCGGCGATTGGGGGCACGCAGGATCCCGGACTTCGAAGAGATCGTTAAACGCAACGGAAGCATCCTGGAGCTTACTGATATATGGGGTTGCTTGTGGAAAATGGATGAATCAAAGGATTTTTATTTCAATCAGTATACTTATCCGCTGGAGGCTTATCCCTCAATTGCTGAAGGATTAAAAAACTATAAAACACCTGATATAGCTCAGCATGCAGAAATAATAAGAAAAGACCTGGCAGAACAGGCAAAGAACATTTCTGATACAGGGGTGATCGTTGACCGCAACTGTGCAGGACTAACCGAAACTTCGCTGAGAATAAGGGGCTATGAGACCTGGTACCTCGACACTGTGATGGATCCTGCAGGTGTTGAACAGCTGCTTGATGTGGTACTTGAATATAAGTTGAAGTACTGGGATCTGGTAATTGACTGGCTTATTGAAAACAGATTGCAGGAGAGGGTAAGCGTGGCGGCTGAATGTGATGATCTGGGAACCCAGACCTCAACCCTGCTGGAACCTGATTATCTTAGAAAGGCAGTTATACCGAGGTTCGCCGGTTTATGGTCGCATATCAGGAAAAGGCTGCCACGAATTAAAATATTTATGCATACATGCGGTTCCGTACGCGTATTACTGCCTGATCTGATTGAAGCAGGTCTCGATATTTATAATCCGGTTCAGTTCACAGCTGCAAACATGGACCTGGGTGAGCTGAAGAGAGATTTCGGCAACGACCTGGTATTCTGGGGAGGAGGTGTCAATACACAATCAACCCTTAAAACAGGCACCCCGCAGCAGGTAAGCGATGAAGTGAAAAAGATCATTGATATACTGGCTCCCGGCGGAGGATTTGTCTTCACTACCGTACATAATATCCAGGAAGATGTCCCGCCAGAAAACTTCTGGGCAATGTGGGACACACTTATGGAATACGGGAAATACTAGAAACGGTTCCTGACCGGAATAATCCTTCGAAATCTGTTGCGTGCCGGTGTAAACCCTTATCATAGATGCTTTTTTACCCTTTTCCAGTAACTAATAGTCAATGGACCTGAACCGTTCCAGTTTTTGGCTATTTTTTCGAAATTATAGGGGCCGAGCTCTGAAGCGTAGAACATGAATATCTTTTCAGCCTTCTCGTAATCATACATGTCGATCAGCCTGAATTTATTCCCTGTTCGTTTGTTGTAGTCATCCAGTCTGATCTGCCGGATCTGAAAAAATCCGACAGCTTTTTCGACTTCATTGTAAGCCAGAGTATCCCCTCCGGATTCTACCATTCCAATGGCAGAAATCAAACTCGTAAATGGTTCAATCGGCGGAATATCTTCAATCAGAATCGATCTGTGGTCAGGAGCAACAACCTTTCCGGCATAAAAAAGAAAGAGTATCAAAATCACAATTCTCCTGAATTTGGTTATAACGTGAAATCTCATATACAGAGGATCCGGCCTGTCAACAACTTGTGACGACTTTCCCCTCTCAGTATCTGCCGGGAAGATCCTTTTAAAAAATAAATTCATTAGGTATTTTTTTGTTTTATTAATTCGCAGGATGCAAATAATCAGTATTTTAAAGTTTGGGGCTGCACAGAATAAGTGTGTAAGATATTTGTAGATGGCTGGTTAAACCTATGTTTTTATAATTATTCGGCATAATTTAATTTTTAAACTTTTTATACACTCTAATTCATTAATTATGTGGCACATCATAACTAACAAACTAATTGTAATAATGTTTACTGCTTAATAATCAGACCTGGTCAACATGACTAACATTTTCGATTCTGATAATTCCCCTCTTTACAAATTGATTTTCTATCTTGCGCTCCTTATTCATACCGGAGTATTATGCCACGCAGAGAGGATATAAACAAAATACTGATAATCGGCTCAGGACCAATAATTATCGGGCAGGCATGCGAATTTGACTATTCAGGAACACAGGCCTGCAAAGCATTGCGTTCACTCGGATACAAAATAGTCCTTGTCAACTCAAACCCGGCAACAATTATGACCGATCCTGAAACGGCTGATATAACTTATATCGAGCCCCTTAATGAATATGCCCTTACTGAGATAATCAAGAAGGAACGGCCCGATGCTCTTTTGCCGAATCTTGGCGGACAAACCGGGTTAAACCTCTCCTCCCTGCTGGCAAAAAAAGGTATTCTGGCAAAATATAATGTTGAAGTTATAGGTGTCAATGTCGACGCCATTGAGCGCGGTGAAGACAGAATAGCGTTCAAGGAAACAATGAACAGGCTGGGAATCGACATGCCGGAAAGCACAGCTGTCCATACCGTGGAGGATGCCGAAAAGGTGGCAAATGAGCTGGGTTATCCTGTTGTTATCAGACCCGCGTATACCATGGGTGGTACTGGTGGCGGCCTTGTCTATAACCTGGAAGAGCTCCAAACCGTTGCCAGCAGAGGCTTATCGGCAAGCATTGTAAATCAGATTCTTGTCGAAGAATCTGTCCTCGGCTGGGAAGAGCTTGAGCTGGAGGTTGTACGGGATTCCAAAAACCAGATGATCACCGTTTGCTTTATTGAGAATGTCGATGCTATGGGTGTGCATACAGGTGATTCATACTGTACAGCTCCCATGCTTACAATAAGTCCGGAACTCCAGAAACGTCTCCAGAAACATTCCTATGATATTGTTGAAGCAATTGAAGTGATCGGTGGGACCAACGTGCAGTTTGCTCATGATCCTAAAACCGGCCGGGTGGTTGTTATTGAAATAAATCCGCGTACTTCACGCTCATCAGCTCTGGCATCAAAAGCTACAGGATTTCCTATTGCTTTTGTTTCCTCGCTTCTTGCCGGGGGACTGACTCTTGATGAAATACCATACTGGCGCGAAGGAACTCTCGATAAATACACTCCTTCGGGCGATTACGTGGTTGTGAAATTCGCCCGCTGGGCATTTGAGAAATTTGAAGGCCTGGAGGACAAGCTGGGGACACAGATGCTGGCTGTAGGTGAAGTGATGAGTATAGGTAAAACTTACAAGGAAGCATTCCAGAAAGCGATCCGTTCACTCGAGATTGGACGTTACGGTCTGGGATTTGCCAAAGATTTCAACAAAAAACCGCTGGACGAGCTGTTGCATCTGCTCAAACATCCATCGAGTGAACGGCAGTTCATCATGTATGAGGCATTGCGAAAAGGAGCTGATACAGAGGAACTTTACAAAAGAACACATATAAAGCCATGGTTCATTACACAGATGCTGGAGCTTGTTGAGGAGGAAGAACGATTGCTGAAATTTAAGGGCTCTATTCCTCCGGATGAGATCCTTCACAATGCAAAAAAGAATGGTTTTGCAGATAAATATCTTTCGAAATTACTTGGTGTTCCTGAAAATGATATCAGGAAGAAGCGCATCTCACTCGGGATTACGGAGGCATGGGAACCTGTTCCCGTAAGCGGTGTTGAAAATGCTGCCTATTATTTCTCAACATATAATGCACCGGATAAAGTGCAGGTAAGCAACAGGAAGAAGATAATGGTTCTTGGCGGCGGGCCAAACAGGATCGGACAGGGTATCGAATTTGACTATTGCTGTGTTCATGCAGCATTTGCAATTCGTAATGCAGGATATGAATCAATAATGGTGAACTGCAATCCTGAAACAGTTTCAACCGATTATGACACATCCGACAGGTTATATTTTGAACCGCTTACTGCTGAAGATGTTCTGAGCATTTACGAAAAGGAAAAACCTGAGGGCGTGATCGTCCAGTTCGGAGGACAGACACCGCTTAATCTTGCAAAGGAGCTTTCAGAAGCCGGAGTTAAAATCTTAGGCACCACTCCGGATGTTATTGATCTTGCCGAAGACCGTGACAGGTTCAGAAATGTTATTGAGAAACTGGGTATTCCTCAGCCTGAGTCAGGAATGGCAAGCACCCTTGATGAGGCTCTTGTAATTGCCGGCAGGATCGGATACCCGCTTATGATAAGACCATCCTATGTGCTCGGTGGAAGAGCAATGAAAATCATTCTCGATGTTGAGATGCTTGAAGAGTATGTGGCTAAAGCAGTGGGAGTATCACCCGACAGACCTCTTTTGCTGGATAAGTTCCTTGAGGACGCCATCGAATCGGAAGCCGATGCTATTTCTGATGGAGTCGATGCATTTGTTCCTGCTGTCATGCAACATATCGAATATGCCGGAATTCATTCGGGCGATTCAGCCTGTGTCATTCCACCGGTTGTGATCCCGAAGGACCACAAGAAAACCATTTATGATTACACTCGTAAAATAGCAATGGAGCTTAATGTTGTAGGTCTTTTAAATATTCAGTATGCTATTTATGAGGATGTTGTCTATATACTTGAAGCCAATCCAAGGGCTTCACGAACGGTGCCGCTGGTTTCAAAGGTCTGTAATATCTCGATGGCCAGGATCGCTACCCAGATCATGCTCGGACAAAAGCTCTCCGAATTCAACCTGAAGAACAGGCAGCTAAAGTATTACGGTGTTAAAGAAGCAGTATTCCCCTTTAACATGTTCCCGGCAATTGATCCGCTCCTGGGTCCTGAAATGCGTTCCACGGGAGAGGTTCTGGGAATGGCTGATACTTACGGAATGGCATTCTTTAAGGCTCAGGAGGCGACGCAATCACCTCTTCCGGTAAAGGGAACCGTTCTCATTACTATCGCCGACCGTGACAAAGACCGTATCCTGGAAGCAGCAGCGAACTTCAGGGACATGGGATTCAGAATACTTGCTACCGCTGGTACCCGGCAATTCCTTGAATCACATGGTATTCCGGCAACTCTTATCCTTAAGGTTCATGAGGGAAGGCCGAATATTGTTGATGTTATCAAGAACAGAGAGATTGACCTGGTGGTAAACACTCCCGCGGGAAGGCTCAGTGAATATGATGATTCATATATAAGAAAAAATGCCATCAAATATAAGATACCTTATATTACAACCACATCCGCTGCTCTTTCCGCAACAGAAGGCATAAAGGAAAGACAGAACGGAGAGTATAATGTAAGGTCGCTGCAGGATTACCACTCTTCAATTGACAGCTGAAGCCATATAATGCTGTC
>CAZKMH010000119.1:8176-9603 GCA_964553395.1 uncultured Rikenellaceae bacterium
GGTCGCTGCAGGATTACCACTCTTCAATTGACAGCTGAAGCCATATAATGCTGTCACCATTATTAAAGCCGTTGATATCCCCATTGCTGGCGCCGATTTGTAATCGGTGCCAAAATAATATATAACTGTTATAGCACGGATTGCTAATCCGCGCTAGCGGGGCATCCCACCCATTGCTGGCGCCGATTTGTAATCGGTGCCAAAATAATATATAAAACTGTTATAGCACGGATTGCAAATCCGCGCCAGCGGGGGTCAAGTGAGGCACGGATTGCAAATCCGCGCCAGCGTCTTCCGAACACCCCTGATTGCAAATCCGCGCCAGCGGGGAAAGGTGGCGTTGTGGTATCTATGTTTTAGCCTTCTTCTTCAGATCATCAATCAGTTTGTCCTTTTCAGACACGGTTTTTTGAAGTTCCTTTATTTTATCGTTAAGTCCCTCAATATCTTTATTCAGCTTACGGATATCATCTTTCAGCCTGGAGACCTCACTCTGGAGATCAGCCTTTTCTTCTTCAAGTTTTTTGATTACCGGGGTATAGACTGATTTGGCGTAGAACCAGGCAGTCAGGTATCCGATGATAACTGCAACCAGAAGCAGAGCGATTATTGTGACGACTGCTCCGGCAACAGACTGTGCAAGTGGTATAAATGATGCTGTCATATTATTGTAATTTAATAGTTATTTCTGTTCTTCTGTTTTTTGCTCTATCCTCCATGGTAATGTAGCCTCCGAGAGGTTTTGTCTCGCCCATAGATTCTGTCTTGATCCTGTTGGCACTAATTCCCTGGCTTACAAGGTATTCAGTGACAACCCGGGCTCTCTTCAATCCAAGTTCGTTGTTGAAATCAGGCGTACCGACAAGATCGGTATGTCCTGTAACTGAAAGCATTGAACCGGGATATTTTTCAAGCCATGCTTTGAACGGAGCAAGACTGTTTCCGGTCTGCGGATCAGGTTTGAATTTTGAATCATTGAATTCAAAAAAGATCAGTAGGTCCTTGGGCATTGATGCTTTAAGCTTCATTAAAGAATCTGCCTCATTAGTCTGATTTTCAGGAGTTGCCAGCACCGGGACCGGTTTTATCACAGGCAGTAATTTATCGTTGTACAGCCATGCCGAAACAAAACACCAGATCACGAATGCTACCACTCCGATAACAATAATTCTCATAGTAAATATTGATTAAGTTACTGATCAGGTAAATATCATTACAAGTTAGAAAATATTTAATAAATATCTGCTATTGTTAAAGTATAAATTTATTATCAATAAAAGATATTTCATTTTACAGTTGTAAGTGGAATTATATTCTGTAGGTTTGACTTTAACTTTTAAAATTCATGTACTTTGTGAATCCTTAGTGTAAACCTTTGTGTGACTTTGTGGTAAAAAAAATTTAACCACAAAGGGTCACAAAGGCTG
>CAZKMH010000120.1:0-9561 GCA_964553395.1 uncultured Rikenellaceae bacterium
TTCTTCTGTTCTTTTACCAATCTGGCAGCAATTGCTTCGTTGTCTTTTTCTGCCTGTAAATCCCTGGCAATAGCGTAATCTTCTCTGCGTTTAGCTGCAGCTGCTGATTCCTCCTTTTGTCTTTCAGAAATTTGATCTGTTTCGGTTTTTTTGTTTTTCATTGCTTCACCTGATTACCTCATTTCCATCTGAAAATTTTGCAAACCTGCCCTTATCGCGCGGATGAACATTATCGTACCTTGACCAGGGCCAGCCACCAAACTGATTTTTACGATAATCGTAATAAGCCTGTTGAATTTCCTCAACACTATTCATGACAAATGGCCCGTGCTGGATCACTGGTTCATTTATCGGACGCCCCTGTAACAGCAACAGAAATGAATCTTTATTTCCATTTTCCAGAATCACAGGCTGATCAGCCAGTAACTCAATTGAATGATATGGCATTACAGAAATACCGGCAATATTGATATCCTGCCCTCTGTAAAAATAGAGAGACCGGTTAACTTCAAAAGCGGCAGGCGGAAGCGTCCATTGCGCATCGCTTTCCAATTTGATGAGCCAGATTCCAATTTCATTATTAACATCATAAGCCCATGAATCGGGTGCCGGTGCAGGTGGAGATACATCAGTATTGCTTACCTTTCCGGCAATCACAGTTACCTCAGTCGTTTTACCATTTTTGTCTTTTTCAGAATATAGAGGGATATCTTCTGCCCAAAGCATGGAATAAAATGGTTTGCAGAATTTCTTTACTTTGGGAAGATTCAACCAGATTTGAAAAAGCTCCAGCGGGTTATCACTATTGTTATTTAACAGGGGAAACATTTCGGAATGCTGCAGTCCGGCACCCGCTGTCATCCATTGTACATCTCCATTGCCATATCTTCCTGCACCACCATGTGAATCGGAGTGATCGACAAAACCTTTTAATACTACAGTAACGGTTTCAAACCCCCTGTGCGGGTGTACCGGAAAACCGGGTATAGTCTCTCCATGATACATTCTCCAGCCATCCCTGGTTGTGAAATCCTGACCAAGGTTTCTGCCTTCCAATGAGGCAGCCGGACCTAACTGATCATTACCGGCAGGATAATGATCAAGGTGATGCACACAAAAAATAAACGGATCGAGGGTCTCCCAGGTAAATCCCAAAGGTTTGATGTTGATAATAAGTTTATTATACATTTAAGTAATTTATTTAAAACTGATCAAATGTTGCGGTCACTTCAATTTTTGTTTTCGCCGGGTATCATAATTTCCTGCCTGAAGTAAGACGCAAATATTATTAGTAAAGTTCACAGAAAATACTTTAAATTCAACCGGAAATTAGTTATCCCGACTTTTGAAAAGTAATAACTGGCATAATCATTACCTTTTGTTTGTAAACAAGGAATTTTAACACAAATGGAATATACCGATCTTATCCGTACCCGCGAGAGTATTCGCAATTACGATCCTACCCGGCCAGTCCCGAAAGAGATCCTGGAAAAAATCCTCGATGCCGGAAGGCTGGCACCTTCAGCGTGCAACTGTCAGCCATGGAAATTTCTTGTAATTTCATCACCTGCCAGACTTGAGAAGGTAAGAGCCTGTTACAAACGCGACTGGTTTCAGGACGCACCCCATATTCTTGTGGTACTTGGCAACAAAAATCTGGCCTGGAATCGCAGTTATGACGGTTATAACTCTATCGAAACCGATGTTGCAATTGCTATGACCCATATTATACTTGCTGCTGAAAATGAGGGTGTTGGAACCTGCTTTGTTGAAGCTTACGATCCGATCCTGCTTAAAAAAGCTCTCAATACTGATGCAAACCAGGTGATATTTGGAATTACACCACTGGGTTATCCCAAACCCGGATTTCAGAAAGGACAAATAAAAAAGAGGAAGCCGCTGGCGGATATCGTTGAGTATCTTTAAACCTGATTAACGCAACCTGTAATATGCAAAATAAATTAATTATGTATTTTGGAGTGAATAAAATTGCAGTCATTGTCCTGTCAGTAATATTTTCAATGTCGGTGTACCCTGTAAAGTGTCAATCAAATGAAATAACCTGGCATGCCTCCGGAAATGGCGGCATCGTAGCGGCCGGTCCCAGACCGTCCGTAGAGGCGGGACTCGAAATTCTGAGCAAGGGAGGCAATGCAGTTGATGGTGCGGTTTCAGCAATATTCAATCTGGCAGTTTCAGATTATGGCAGTTTCTGTATTGGCGGAGAAGTACCATTCATGTTTTATAACGCCGGTACAGGAAAAGTCATTGTTTTCAATGGCATGGGCGGAGCTCCCGGAGACCCGAAAGCGATAGACTGGTTCTATACAAACGGAATTCCTGAAGAACGAAAGGGTATAAAATTATCAACAGTACCAAGTGCTTTAAGCACTTTACTGGCTGCCCTTGAACTCAATGGTACGATGTCATTTGAGCAGGTTATTGCTCCCACACTGGCACTTCTGGATGCCGGGGGTGAAGAGTATTATGCAAATCTTGCTGTGACTCTTCGTAAACTTATAGCCACAGAAAGAGCCACATCAGGGAACCGTGAACAAAAAATAAGGGCAGCCAGAGACCGGTTTTACAAAGGTGATATAGCCGGGGAGCTTCATAATTACTATATCAGTTCCGGAGGTTTTCTTCGAAAATCTGATCTGGAAGCACATCAGACAGCCATTGAAAAACCTGTAACGATAACCTATCGCGGATACGATGTATACAAATGTAATACATGGACACAGGGCCCGGTCCTGCTGCAATCATTAAAGCTTCTGGAAAAATTCGATTTAAAATCCATGGGATTTTTCTCTCCCGATTATATACATGTGATTATTGAATCAATGAAGCTGTCCTATGCCGACCGGGATAAATACTATGGTGATCCTGCCTTTGTAAAAGTTCCTTTAAAACAGTTACTTTCAGATCGTTACACCGGATTAAGATATCGATTGATTGACATGAAAAAAGCCTCACACGAAATCCGTCCCGGTGATCCATATAATATGAATGCAAACATTGGTCCCGGCCAGTACTGGCCAGGCGAAACAGGAACTACCACATGTGTAGTTGTTGATAAGTGGGGTAATGCCGTTGCAGCAACACCAAGTTCAAATGGTGATTATGGTATCTGTGAGAGTCTGGGATTTGCACATAATACAAGGCTTACCAGTTTCAACACTCAGAAAGGTCATCCGAATTCAATCCAGCCTGGTAAACGCCCAAGAATTACACTTACTCCGACAATTGTGCTCAGGAATGGCAGACCGGTAATTGTTATGAGTGTTGCCGGCGGAGATATGCAGGATCAGGTTTCACTGCAACTGATTCTTGACAATATAGAGTTTGGAATGAAACCTGAAGAAGCTTTATCTTCCCCAAGGTTTTATACATATCACACTGAAGATTCTTTCAATCCGGAACCAGATCCCGATAAAAGAATATTAAGGCTGGCAGCACTCGATATCTATAATACAGATAAGTCTGTGATAAACAGTCTTGAAAATCGTAAACACTTAATTAAAACTGTTCCGGAACCAATAGCAGCTCCGGCAATGGTTTATATTGACCAGGCAACAGGGACCTGTTATGCAGCGACTGAACCATTTTATGAAAGGTACAGTTCAAGAGATAAACTCTGTGGTGCGATCTCTGTTTCACCAATACCAAAATTAATTTGGAAAAAATAAGATCTTTTCTGAACTTTTGCATCTTAAAGTATTTTCCCGATATTTGATTTTTGGGGAATCAATGATGAATACTTTTAATAAGGGGAAAATCAATATATTAACTGCGTAATGATCCTGGGCGAAGTTCATATTTTACCAACTGAAATAACCCCTGAGGTATTTCTAAATCCTGAAGGAACCATAAAGATAACGGGCCGGGGTCTTGCTGTTAACAGAACTGATATCCCGAGACAGATCATTACCTGGATTAACTCGTACCTGAACCATCCTGCGGATGTCACTTATGTTCTTATTGCGCTTGAATACCTTAACAGTTTCAGTACAACAATTTTAGTTTCAATCCTTAAAAAAATATTACAGGTTAGTTTCCAGTCGAAAAAATACGTTATACAATGGTATTATGAATCTGATGATAATGATATACTGGAGCGGGGTGAATATATTTCATCGATCCTGAATATTCCCATTGAGTTTATTATGATTGACAAAATCGATTCCCCCAATTTCAGTCAGCCTCCGGCAGAGAAATGAATTTTACCTGATCGCTTCATTTACCAAATTTATTTCCATGACCATCGGGAAATTCATATTTTCCGGGGAAGTAATCTCCAGGGTTCCTGTCACTTTTGAATTTACAGTCTGTTTAATGAAATATCCTTCCTTTATTGCAAAGAGAAGGACTCCGGTTCCGGTAACAGTACCTTTCATTTTAATTTCCATACCCTGATTGTTGACATCCATTTCCATTGTACCGGTATGTGTGGAGGAGATCCTGGCACATTCGATCCCATCGATAGTCTCAATTCCTTCCAGCTTATCAACCGAATTAACCTTGCTGTTTGTTACAATAGCTGTTGTTTCGCCTCTTACTGAATCGCTGATATTCCAGATATCCCCGGTTTTGACAGGATGTGCCGGAAGGAGCGGAAAAAATTCCATGAAAGTCTGAGCAAGATTCGTGCTCCCGCTTCCTTCCACATTATATTCTACTTCTTCAGCTTCAGAAATATCAATTTCCTGACCAGTACTGTTTATCACAATATTAAATACCTTTCCTTTGATCTCCTTTACCGGACCGTCGGATACTCCCATGGCAGATTCAACAGACTGGCCGAGTGTATCAGCTGTTATTTCAAGTATCAGGTTTGAATCCTGCCTTCCTGCAGGCTTTATTGAACAACCGAATACGGAAGCAATGTTGTTCTGCATTGCCTGTCCCTGAATATCCATGATTTGAGTTATCTTACTGACAAGCTGATATTTTACGGGATTTTTAGATTGGTATTTATATTCCAGCCTTATCAGATCAGTCTGATTATAATTACCTGATTTTGTCTGAGTTAATGCCGGCACACAAATCCCGGAAAAAATTAAGAAAATCAGGATAAAACCAGGTTTCAGGGACACTGTTGATCTCATGATGTTGATTTTTTTGAATTTTTAAATTATCGGTTCAAACGAAATTGTATTCCGGCTACTAAAATTTTTCCTTCTGTTTGTTTTTACAGGGTGGACTTTGTATTTTCTGTTCTTATTATATTTCCGGTAGGAGCTTCGCTTTGTTTTCTTGTTATGTTTGGAGTTGTATGCCTTGTTCCTTCCAAGCTTTGTATTTTCCTGAAGCATAAGGGCTTTTAACCTTCTATCGGTTTTCCTGTTTGAAGCGCAGCCACCTGATGTAAGTGCAAGTATCAGTAAAATCAGAAAAGAAACACATAGTTTTCTCATTCTCCTGTAATTGTTATTTTATTCACAGTAAAGTGTAAAGTTCGCAAAAATTAAACTCCGGGGCTTTCCCTGATAGCTTTTTTCTAAAAAATATTGTTCAGCAATTTTCAATTAATACCCGGATCAGAAAACATTATCTGACACTCTCTCTAACGTTTAAAATTCAGATCATGAAAGTCATAGCTGAAATCCGTTAAGGGAGAAATGGCCTTCATTTTTATTTCAAATGCTTTGCCTGAGATGTCAAGATTAAACATAACATAAGCATCAGCATCCAGGCTTCTGTCATTCCACTTCACAATGAATGTGTTGCCTTTAAATGGCACCATTTGTCCTGAAAGATTCGTGGATCTTTTTGAGTCGAACCAGAGTTTTCCGTTTTTTTCAGAGATAATAATTTCGCCGAACCAGCTATCGGTATAGGTGCCTGTGTAAATAGTGTAATCAGGTTTCGCTGTTAATTTTTGTTGTTGAGCTTCAACATCTTTCCAAATTTCATCTGCAATCTTTTTTGCATTTGTCAGATCCCGGAGAGTAGCCTCATTATACTGCTTTATCCTGTCAATCCCTTTAATCCCAAAGTATCTGTCGAGAACACTGTTTGTGATGGAACGTAATGCATCACCCGACTGCTGATTTGTAAATACTATAATGCCAAGCTTCAATTCAGGAATGAGTGTCACCATTGTAACTATTCCTGCCAGGCTGCCGGAGTGTCCGACCTGCTTATACCCCCTGTAATCGCTTAAACGCCAACCTAATCCGTAGGCTGCAAAATGGGTATTATAATCTGATGAATCGCTGACGCGGATAATTGTCTGGGGCGACCACATTGTTCTGTGAACTTCCCTGCTGAATAGCTGTTTTTTAGTTCCTTCGCCGTATCTGCCTTCATTCATCTGCATTTTGATCCATTTGCACATATCTGAAATGTTGCTGTAAATTCCTCCTGCAGCAGAGGAAATATCATTAATATCCCGGCCGATAACCTGGATTTTACCATTAACCGGAGCATGTGGATCAATGACATTGGATTTATCTTTTAACCGGCTAAAGGAACCGGCACTGCCGGTCATATTCAGCGGTTGCATTATGCGTTTTTCGATAAATTCTTCCCAGCTCATCCCGGAAACACTTGCAACCACCTCTCCGGCAACAATATACATCAGGTTATCATAATCATATTTTGTTCTGAAACTTGATACTGGTTGTAAATAGCGCAGATTATAAATGATATCCTCTAATGTAAAATTGTTGTTACCAGGCCAGATCATCAGGTCACCTGCACCCAATCCCAGTCCGCTTCTGTGGGTCAGCAGATCGGAAATTGTGAATTCACGGGTAACATACGGATCATAAAGTCTGAATTCGGGTATATAATCTATTACCCTGTCATCCCATTTCAACTTCTTCTCATCAACCAGTATTCCCAGTGCTGCAGCAGTGAATGCCTTGCTGTTCGATGCTATACCGAAAAGGGTATTTGAGTCAACTTTCTGTCTGGTTGTGAGTGAACGGACTCCATATCCTTTGGAGTGAATTACTTTGTTTTCCTTAACAATTGCAACTGCAATTCCCGGAACATCAAACGTTTTCATAGTCAGCGCGACCAGACTATCTATTTCCCGGGAGCTTATTAACTGGGCATCAGATAAAACTGAACCAGCTAAAAAGAAGATGAGAAGTAACCCTCCTGGTACAGAGCTGACTTTTTTCATGTTGATCAACCTTTCTTTATTATATTTTTTGTTCCAAAAACAAAATAAAGTATTGACCCCACTAATGGAATGAGAATTACAACAATAACCCACAATAGTTTTTCATTGCCGCTGAATTTATTTGTGAGTATGCTGATCAGGGCAATTAATGGAAATAGTACAACGAAAAAGATCAGGATAATTTCAGTCAGACCGATTGCTCCCATAACTTTATATCTTGGTTGATTTTATAAAGTTATAAAAGTCCCTGATATGATGCAACAGAATCTTACTCCTTTTGGATCAAAATTTCAGCTTTATAATCCTTCTGTCGTATTACACGGCCATATACAGGATAAGGATTTAAACTTACCAGGGTAATTTTATACCCATCAATAACCGTCTGGTAAGTAAAACCTCTGTTTGTATTTAAATTGAAATAAACAGGTTCATCGGGATATTTCTTAAATTTAAACTTCACCTCGGCATTGCCTTCCCAAACACACACCACACCTTCAGGACAACGGGAGTCGTTCAGGACCGAGTCAAGGCAAATTAATATCTTATCCTCAGATTCATACAGACAATCATGCCATGATATATCATCTATATTATTAAGGATCAGCTTGTCATAATTTTCCGGATCCGTATTGTATCCATATGGTGTTTTTTCACAACTTAAAAGAAGAGTGAAAAATATTGCCAGTACAGCAGCTTTTGTCATCATTTTGTCCATTTTTAGCAGATTCCGGGCAGGAATCCGGAATAAAGCATCAAAAATTATTCCAATATTAAAGATCCTCTGTTTTCTTTTCAACTTTGTTGACTATCAGCCCGGGCATTGTCAGAAGAATAAGTCACGCTGAACCGGGTAGCCCTTTCGAAAAGGGTATCTGCTAAGGAGGGATCTTCTTTCAGGATTTTAAAACTAACAATGATGGAGAAAAAATGATGGCCGGTAAAAAGGAAATGGCAGCGCTTTTAATGAACATGTCATTAAAATCTGCCATTTTAAAAAGCTTCTGCTTCCCCTGTTAAATGAAGTGAACAACCGGCCGGTAAGTAAAGAAATAATTTTGTGCTAATGTTATGGCTGATTAAGCACTTACCTTTACCTTCTCGCTATGTTTACTTCCATTGTTAAGGATGCTGTTGACTCTTTCCTTCAGATCATCGACATAATCTTCGCCTTTGTGAATTATTTTCTTACGGGTTTCGGTTCCCTTGTCCGGGGCGAACAAAATGCCAAATAATGCACCGGCAGCCATACCTGCCAGAGCTCCAAAAATTACACTTACTCTAGACATAATCTTAGTATTATTGATTATTTAAAATCGTTTAAAATACAACCGAAATCCATTAAAATTGTTCAATAAACAGGATTATAAATATTTCAGGATCCTTTCAGAAGAGAATCCGCGATCAGAACTGACATAATCACCAGCCCGAAAGAGTTTAAAAGAATAAATGCCCTCCATGTATCCCGGACATCTCTTTCCGGAAGAATTAGTCGTGAAAATAGCAGTATAAAGAAAAAATTAAGTACAATAAGACTTTTTGCCAGGGTATCCGTAGTCCTGTTCACAATCAGGATGAACACTACCAGCAAAACTGAAGATAACAAACTCCAGAACCAGGTAAGGTGTTTAATCTGTTTGTCACTCATGAAGGCTGCAATTGTTTTAAATCCGGCTTGCTCGTATTGATCCCTGTATCTGAGTAACAGTAACCAGAAATGAGGCAGTTGCCACATGAACATTATTGTTGAAAAAACTATAATTGCAGTGCTCAAAACTGACCCTCCCGCCGAGACAAAACCAATCATGGGAGGTATTGCTCCGACAACCGCTCCCGGAAGAATTGCCAGTGAAGTAATTCTTTTCAAAGGGGTATAAACAGCGTTGTAAAAAACAACACATATTACGCCAAGTACACAAGACAGTAACCCTGTAACCCCCAGCAGACAACTCCCTGAAAACAAAAGCAAAATGGAGATCATAATGGCCGATGCGGGAGATATTTTCCCGGCCGGCAGCGGTCTGTTCCTTGTCCTTTCCATAACAGAATCCGATTCCCTTTCGGTAACCTGATTCAGCGCTACGGAACCTGAAGAGAGGAGGAATACCCCGGTTGTCATAAAAAAGAAATCATTATCTACCTTGTTCGTGAAGAGAAAGTAACCTGTTGCTGCTGAAAATGATACCGCCAGCGACAACCTGTATTTCATCAGTTCCGCCAGGATGTGCAGCCTTTGAAATACATTAGTATTCTTCAGATAAATTGTATTGCTACTTAAACCAGTCATTTTCGGAATATGTTCCGGCAATCATCAATGATCCGCCCATAAGTGATGTATCCTTGAGCAGTGTTATAAGTGTAATGGTTGTATCAACGCCATGGATAAGATGCGGAATGTGAATTGTGATTATAAAAACAAACAGCAGGAC
>CAZKMH010000121.1:0-9414 GCA_964553395.1 uncultured Rikenellaceae bacterium
AGTCAGATCAAATGGGTGGCTGCGGACAGATTATAATAACCAGTCCTCTCCTTCTACTTTCTATTCAGTGGGTACTGAATCTGTATCTGCTAATATTCCTTCGGAAAGTTTCTGTTCGGGGCCCGTCACACTGACATTTGGTTATCCTTCAGGGGGAACATATTCAGGAAATCCTTATATCGCAGGAAATGTATTTACACCACCAGGTGCAGGAACATATGCGATTACATATACATATACCGGAGGATGCGGATCAGGCGATATAACAAAGAATTTCACGATTACCGATGCTCCTCCCGCCCCTGTTGCACCGGATAAAGAGTATTGTGCAAATCAGATAACATATTTGGAAGTCACCTCCGGTGAGAATATTCGCTGGTATGATGGTGTCACCCTTGTAAGTACTGCAAATCCGTTTTCGACCGGACTCACTGCTCCCGGCACTTATAATTACACTGTAACTCAAACAGTTAATGGATGCGAAAGTGCGGCCACATCCGTTAGTCTGACCATATTTGACGATATCACAATTGTTACCCAGCCCCAGCCGGCAACAATATGCCAGGGTAATAATGTTGATTTTGATATCTCTGTTACAGGTTATAATCTGACTTACCAGTGGCAGGAGGATGGTGCAGATATCACTGATGGCGGAATATATTCAGGTGCAACAACCCCGACGCTTACCCTGACTAATCCCGGAGTAATTAAGAACGGGAAACTATACAGGTGTGTTATCACCACCACATGCGGCACATCTCCGGTTAACAGTACGACAGCACTTCTGACAGTAATTACCGATCAGACCTGGACCGGAGCAGTGAACAATGACTGGAATGATCCCGGAAACTGGACATGCGGTATCATGCCGCTATTAACAAACTCCATTCAGATACCCAATGTATTGAATAAGCCGGTACTGAATATCGGAGCAGCCGGGACTGTTAATAATTTAACAATCGATATTGGCTCTTCACTGACTGTTGATGGTAATACATTGCAGATTGCAGGATCTATCACAAATAACGGGACATTTGATGCTTCAACAGGTACTATTGAACTTAATGGAACTGCAGCTCAATCAATAGGATCTGATGTTTTTACCAATAACAAAATAGAAAATCTGATCGTCAACAATACAGCAGGGGTTACACTCCAGGACACACTTAATATTTCCGGCATTGTAACTGTTCAGAGCGGAAACCTCGCGTCAGACGGATATTTAACTCTCATTTCTACTGCGGCTCAGACAGCGCTTATCGATGGTGCCGGCAGCGGATCGGTTTCAGGAAATGTAACCCTGCAACGCTATCTTCCTTCCGGCTTCGGATACAAATACTTCAGTTCCCCTTTACAGGGTGCTACAGTGAGTCAGTTTGGTGATGACGTGAATCTTGGAGCATCATTCCCCCCGATTTTCCGGTACGATGAAAACAGAATGGTGGGAGGTAATCCTGCTTCAGGATGGATCAAATACGCTTATCCTGACTCTATCTTAAAAACGCTCCACGGATATGCAGTTAATTTCGGTGCCTTATCACTTCCTGATACCGCTGATGTTACAGGAGTTGTTAATAATGGAGCTCTTTCCCTGACCATGTATAATCATAATAATCCTTATACAACAGGATATAACCTTGTCGGCAATCCATACCCCTCACCAATCGACTGGAATGCAGCGTCGGGCTGGACAAGAACAAATATTGACGGCGCCGTCTGGTACTTCGAAGCCAGCACAACAGATCAGTTTGGGGGCACTTATAAAAGTTATGTCGGCGGAGTACCTGTCGACCCGAAGGTAACAAATGTTATACCTTCGATGCAGGGATTTTTTGTTCATGTTTCAACCGGAGCATACCCGGTTACAGGATCGCTTGCAATGGATAACAATGTAAGGATTACAGATCTTACCCATTCGTTCATTAAATCCGGGAAAGAGGAGCCAAAGCCGCTGCTGCGCCTTACAGCAGGATTTTTTGATGACCCTGTTTCAACTGATCCTGCAGTTATATACTTTGACAACAAAGCAGAAACAACGTTTGACAGCAATCTTGATGCATTAAAATTGATGAATACCGATCTGAAGGTCCCGAACCTTTATGCTTTCGGTTCAGACGGCAACAAATTATCCATTGATGCTTTACCCTCCACTTTAATCTCCGGCTGTTCAGTTCCTCTGGGTATTAAAACTTACCGGACCGGCGATATCGTTTTCAGGATTTCGTATCTGGATCCCCTGCTTCCCGTTACGGCAATATATCTCTCCGACATTGTGGCAGGTGTAAATCAGGATCTGCTTCCCGGAAATGAATATCCCATATCGCTTCCTGCCGGAGAATATACCGGCAGATTTATCCTGTACATCAACTCGATCCCGACTGATATTACCGGTGTCGGATCTGATATTGATGTGTTCAGAACATATTATTCCGGAGGAATATTGAAAGCCGATATCAATCTCGGTGATCTTAATAATGGAACTCTGGTAGTCACAAACCTGACAGGCAGATCAATTTTCATCAGGGAAATTTTCGATTCAGGGCACTATGAATTTGCTCAGAAGATAAAACCGGGAATTTATATTGTCACACTAAATTCAGAAAACAATAGAATTTCAAGGAAAATCATTGTATTAAATTAATGACCTTTAAGCAACATACAAAATCCCTATTAAAGAAGTCTGCTCTGATTGCTGCAGGAATTTTTTTATTTTTTGCAACATCACCGGAAGCCAATGCTCAGGAAGATCCACCCAGACCACCTTCCATAACTGTCGCTGCGGATCTGAGTTTTGGTGCTTTCTATCACGGGGCGATCGGCGGAACCGTTACTATTTCCCCTGCAGGGTCCCGCACGGCAACGGGTGATATTGTCCTTCTCGGTCTTGGATATCCGTTTTCCCCGGCCCATTATAATGTGTATTCCAATGCCGGAACTGTGATCAGCATCCTTAACGGACCCGATGTCCCTTTAACATGGAGCGGATTCACAATGAACCTGCATATCGGGACTTCTCTCCCGGTTTCGCCCTTTGTTAATCCAAATCCGTATTCCGTTCCTACAGAACTGATAATTGGTGCAACATTAACTGTCGGCAACGCACTGGCCAATCCGCCAGGCACTTACAACGGCACATTCAATATAACCCTGATAATTGAATAGAGGCTGAGTTTTAATAAAATGCCCGATATAAATGAGGATCAGAACAGCATACACAAACTCAGCAAAATCAGGGCGTATGCTGTCAAAGTTAATTCGTGATCTTACCCTATCAGTATTTCTTTCACTTTGTGTATGCCCACATCAAATTCTTGGACAGGATTTACCCGAATATGACGAAATATCTATTTTTCTCGAAATCCCGCGATTTGGAGGGACTGAAATTGATGCTGCAATCAGGGATGAAGAGTTGTACCTTCCTGTCACTGACCTGTTTGATTTTTTAAAGATCCGGAATATTCCGGCACCAGGACTGGAATCCATTTCCGGATTCTTCATAAATCCCGAAGCAACCTACCTGATTGACCGGCCGGGGAATCGTATCGTTTACCAGGGAAAAACTTACAATCTTGAACCGGGTGACCTGATCCGCACTGAATCAAATCTGTACCTGAGATCGTCATATTACGGACAGATTTTTGGCCTGGAATGCACATTTAATTTCCGCAGTCTCTCAGTTGCGGTTGACAGTAAGCTTGAATTACCCTACATACGGGAGTTACGGCTGGAAGAGATGCGACGAAATCTGACCCGGCTGAAAGGAGAAACGAAAGCTGATACCGATATTGGCCGGACATATCCCCTCTTCAAATTCGGAATGGCCGACTGGTCGGTTATTGCAACTGAAGAGATTGATGGCAAGGCAGAAACAAGATTAGGCCTTTCCCTTGGTTCCATGATAGCAGGAGGAGAAGCAACTGCATCATTATACTACAACAGTTCCAGTCCTTTTAAAGAAAAATACCAGCAATACCTCTGGCGATTTGTTAATAACGATTTCAAACCCTTAAGACAGGTTTTGGCCGGGAAAATTGCAACACATGCCACTTCTTCAATTTTTAGTCCTGTAGTTGGGGTGCAGTTTACCAATACACCGACAACATTCAGGCGGTCATTCGGTACCTACAGGCTAAACGATATGACTGAACCAGGGTGGATAGTGGAACTCTATATAAATAATATACTTGTAGATTATATAAAAGCTGATGCCTCAGGATTTTTTACATTCGAAGTACCTTTGATTTACGGCAATTCAATGGTGAAGCTCAGGTTTTTCGGACCATGGGGTGAAGAGAGAACACGTGAACAGAATATCAGTATCCCGTTTAATTTTCTTCCCCCGAAAACCCTGGAGTATACCCTGGGAGCAGGTATTGTTGAAGATACATTAATGAGCAGATTTTCACGTGCTGATGTTAATTATGGTGTTACACGCAATCTGACTGTCGGAGCCGGGGCAGAGTATCTTTCATCATTGTCTTCAAATCCATTAATGCCTTTTGTAAAGGCTTCGTTGAGACTTACAAATAACTTCCTGGTATCAGGTGAATATACCTATGGAGTCAGGGCGAAAGGAACACTTACCTACAGATTGCCGTCAAATCTGCAGTTTGATCTTAACTATACATGGTATGAGAAAGATCAGAAAGCTATTTTCTACTCCTACAGGGAGGAACGAAGGGCAGCAATGTCACTTCCTCTGAAAATAGGGAAATTATCATCCTATAACAGGTTTACTGTATACCAGATTATCCTTCCGGCTGCAAAATATCTCACTGGTGAATGGATGTTCTCAGGATCATTTTCAGGGGTTAGTACTAATCTGACGACATATGGCCTGTTTATGGGCGATATAGATCCTAACGTATACAGTAACCTTTCTTTGGCATTCAGGTTTCCGGCCGGATTCATCCTTATGCCGCAAACACAGTTTGGGTATACTCCTGCGGAATTTATTTCGGCTAAAATAAGACTTGAAAAACTCATCCATAATCGTGCATTTTTGAATCTGTCATATGAACAGAATTTCAGAAATGACCTCAGGATCGCAGAGCTGGGATTCCGGTATGACTTCTCATTCGCACAGGCCGGTATGTCGGTAAGACAGGCTAATAAGACTACCTCTTTTGTTCAGTATGCAAGAGGAAGCCTGATAAACGACCGAACGACAAGGTACCTTGGAGCCGATAACCGTACAAATGTCGGCAGGGGAGGCATCTCAATAATCCCCTACCTCGATCTGAACTCAAACAGGAAAAGAGATCCCGGAGAACCAAAAGCCTATGGCCTGAACCTGCGGACCAATGGAGGCCGCATCGAAAAGAACAACAAAGATACTACAATACATATAATTGGACTTGAACCATATACGGATTGTTTTATTGAACTCGACCAGAACAGCTTCGACAACATCGCCTGGAGACTGGAAAAGAAGACACTGAGTGTTGCTGTTGATCCCAACATCCTGAAGCTTATTGAGATCCCGGTAATGATTGCCGGTGAGGCAAATGGAACGATCACACTTGAACAGGATGGGGTAAAAAGTGGTTTGGGACGAATTATTGTCAACTTCTTCAAAGCAGGACAAAAACCTGCCGGCAGAACACTTTCCGAGGAGGACGGATATTTCAGTCTCTTAGGATTACCATCAGGTGCCTACGAGGTTCGGATTGACACCGGACAATTACACCGGCTGGGTATGACCTCAGACCCGGAAACACTTCAGTTCACAATTGCGGGAGGTATGGATGGTGATATAGTTGATAATCTTGATTTCACACTCAGGCTTATTCCAAAACCTGTGGATACAACCGCTGTTGTAACGGTTGTACCTGAAGAACCTGTTATCAGAAAGGATACGACCTACATGATAATCCATGAGGTCGTCGAGGAGCTTGTTACAATAACTGAAGACAGCTGGGCGATTCAGCTTGGAGCATTCAAACAGAGATCCAACGCTGAGACATATCGCAGAATGCTTGAGAAACTCCTTGGCAAGAAGGTTGTGATAGTTATCGAAGGTGACTTCTTCAAAGTAAGGATCCAGAATCTGAGGACCCGGCAGGAGGTCGATCAGAATATCGGTATCCTGGCTAAAAACGGTGTAACTGAACTCTGGGTAATACAACTGAAAGCAAAACTGCAGCAAAGGATCCTCATTGAAAAGCAGGACACCATTGCTAATATATCGGAAATTCCCCCGGAACCAGTTGAACCGTCCTTCAGTCGTGCTTCGACGATTCAGGTGGGAGCATTTAAAAAACTGAACAGTGGGATAGCCTTTAAAGACACCCTTATGGCATCACTTAATAAACCAGTTCTTATTATTCGCGAGGATGATTATTATAAAGTAAGAATAACCGGATTTGAGAGTGAAGATGAACTGGCAAGTTTCATCCCATCACTTAAAACATTCGGATTAAAGATTGTATATATTCCTCCCGTAGGGAAATCACCAGGGAGGTTAATACCTCTTCAACCTCGTGAGGAAGTAAAACCGGTTACCAGGCAAAAAGCAACGGAAGTCAAGCCACAGCAACCGGTTGTCAAAGAAGCACCTGCAGTCAGAGAACCGACAATTGCTCTTCAGGTAGGTATATTCTATAGTAAATTTCTGGCATACCGGGCGCAAAGAAGAATATCAACAAAGCTAAAACTACCGGTAGAAGTTGTACTGCAATGGAATTATTATCATGTTATTATTACCGGATTCTATACAAGGGAAGAGACTTTCAGATACTATCCCGAGCTTGCTGAACTGGGCTACCCAGGGGTATCCCTGATCGAAAACTATAAAAGACCAAAGTAATACCATAATCCTGTCTCATAACTTATTGCTGACTGCTTTCAGAAATCGCTTCATATTTATAACTTTGTATGTGCCGGCAGGGATTGTGCCGTTTATTCATTTAAAGTGATCTGATAATGAATCCCGATAAATTTTCATTTAGATCCAGGTTCGGCAGTTTTAAGCATGCTTTCAGAGGAATCTCTTCTCTTTTATCAGAAGAACATAATTCCAGAATTCATGCCCTTGCAGCCTTTATAGTAATAATCCTCGGATTCGTACTGAAAGTTAATCCGATTGAATGGTGTCTCCTGATAATTGTTACCGGCCTGGTCTTTATAACTGAATTCATCAATTCTTCACTCGAGAATATTGCTGATGTTGCTGATCCTCAATGGAATGAAAAGATCGGGAAAGCAAAGGACTATTCAGCGGCAGCCGTTCTGATCTCAGCTGGTGTTTCCTTACTTATTGGTGGATTGATTTTCATCCCCCGGATTTTGTTATTAATTTTAACCTAAAATAACTGAAGTTATGAAAGCAAGAAAAATTACCCGCAGGCAGGCCATTACGGCCGCATCAGCGGGAGCCCTGGGAACATTCGTAAACTGGTCTTTCCCGTCATTTACAATTGATGGAAGAGAACAGGCGAAGCTGGCAATTAACGGCGGAGAAAAAGTTCATACCGGAACCTGGCCTGACTGGCCGGTATGGGACCCGGCTGCCGAAAAGAACATAACTGATATGCTGCGCACCGGCAGGTGGTGGCGCGGCAATGGTGAACACGTTGCTGATTTCGAAAAAAGGTATGCCGATCTGATGGGTGCAAAAAGGTGTCTTGCAACCGCAAGCGGTACAACAGCCCTTATCACCGCCCTTAAAGGTGTCGGAGTTGATGCAGGCGATGAGGTGCTTGTTTCGCCATTCACCTTCATTGCTTCCTACAATGTGATCTTTATGAATAAAGCGCTGCCGGTATTTGTCGACTCCGATCCTGAGACCTTCCTCCTTGATCCCTCAAAGATCGAAGCAAGGATCACAGATCGAACCACGGCAATAATTCCGGTGCATATTTACGGTTTACCCGCCGATATGGACAGGATCAATGCAGTTGCTAAAAAACGTAATCTGAAAGTAGTGGAAGATGCCTGCCAGGCATGGCTGGGTGAATACAGGGGTAAGAAACTTGGAACCCTCGGCGACGTTGGTTGTTTCAGTTTCCAGAACTCTAAAAACCTTCCTGCCGGAGAAGGCGGCGCCATAGTAAGCAATAATGAATCCCTGATGGACCTGTGTAACTCATTACACAACTGCGGAAGACCTGTAGGTACTGTTCCAAGAACTTCAGCTTATCCTATTTCAGGATCTAATTTCAGAATGCAGCAGATGCAGGCCCTGATTCTTATGTCGCAGATGAACCGGATTCAAAAAGACGCCGATATCCGTCTGGCAAATGCCATGTATCTCGACGCTAAGCTGAAAGAGATCCCGGGGATCATTCCTTACAAACTTTGTGACGGAGCTACAAGGTCAGCATATCACCTGTATCCATTCAGGTATATAAACAAAGAATTCAATAATGTTCCAAAAGAGAGGTTCATCAGAGCTCTGAATGCAGAAGGTATCCCCTGCAGTGCCGGTTACGGACAACAGAATAAGGATGGATTGTTCGAAGAGCAACTTAATTCAAGAGGATTCAAAAGACTGTTTCCCGAGTCACGCCTCAAACAATGGCGTGAGGAAAATGTACTTCCGGGTAATGATAAGCTTTGTAATGAAGCAGTTGTTTTCTATCAGAGCATCCTGCTTGGAAGCCGGAGCCATATGGATGATATTGTGAAAGCCATCACAAAAATTTATGAGAACAGGGCGTCGCTTAAGGGATAGCCGGTTACTGGCTGCCGGGTGCTGGTTGCTGGTTGTTTGTTTCAGCTCATGCTCCGGAAATAAAACCGTTCAGGATGCTGCTCCGGTTCAGTCAAACAATATTCGTGACTACCTGGTAAAATCGGCAAAGGACATAACCGATTTATCTTTAAACGGTATTCAAACGGAGAGCGGACTGGAAAATATGAGACAATCCCGTTACAACGAATTCCTTGAGATGATCAGCCTCCAGGATATGCCTGTAAACGGAGAGCGCACACCATTAAATGTTCGTATTACAGGTACGGTTCAGAGGGACGGGTATCGAATAGAGAAATTATATTACGAGTCTTTACCCGGATTGTATGTACCGGCCAACCTGTATATACCCGACAATATCAGCGATCCGGTACCGGCTGTTCTTTATGTTTGTGGTCATTCAGCCACCCAGAAAGTACATTATCAGCAACACCCGGCCAGGTTTGCGAAGCTGGGTTTCGTCTGCCTTATCGTCGAAACTGTTCAGTTAGGCGAGGTTCGGGGTGAGCACCACGGATGCTACGCAAGGGGCTGGTTTAACTGGTACAGCCGTGGTTACACTCCGGCAGGTGTTGAAGTGTGGAATGGCATCCGTGGTCTTGACCTGCTTGCTGAGCGTCCTGAGGTTGATGACCAGAAAATGGGAGAAATAACCGGAACCGTGACCAGTGATGATATTCTGGAAGAGCTAAACTTAACCAGCGTAAGCAAAAAAGATTATC
>CAZKMH010000122.1:0-9410 GCA_964553395.1 uncultured Rikenellaceae bacterium
ACAGCAGAGAAGGGGGCCGGGGGGATGAGTACATGAAAAACAAAGCAGAGAAGGGGGCCGGGGGGATGAGTACATGCAGCCAGAGAAAATGGTTAACTGCACAACGCGTTAATTAATATTATCGTGTTATTACAGTAACAAAAAAATAGTAAATTCGTAGTCTATTCCAGCTAAACATAAGTCTAATTAAACAAATAATACTATGTCACTAACTTTGAAGGGTACAAAAACAGAACAGAACCTGTTGAAAGCATTTGCCGGTGAATCGCAGGCCAGGAACTGCTACGAGTTTTTCGCAAGTGCTGCAAGGAAAGAAGGCTTTGAGCAGATTGCAAATATTTTTGCTGAGACAGCTCTTCAGGAAAAAGAGCATGCAAAACGTTTCTTTAAATTTCTCGAAGGCGGAATGACCGAGATCACTGCTTCCTATCCCTCAGGAAAGATCGGGACCACTAAAGAGAATCTTAAAGCAGCTTCTGAGGGTGAACATGAAGAATGGAACGATATTTATCCGCATTTTGCTGAGGTGGCAAAGGCAGAAGGATTCCCTGAAATTGCCACAGCTTTTAAAATGATCTCAAAAGTTGAAGCAGAACATGAACGCAGATATCTGAAGCTTTTGCAGAATGTTTCAGAGGATAAGGTATTCATGAAAGAAGGTAAAGTCTGGTGGAAATGCATTAACTGCGGATATGTTTATGAATCTGCAAAAGCGCTTGAAACCTGCCCCGCATGTCTGCATCCGAAGTCGTTCATGCAGATAAGGGAGGAAAATTACTAATCCTAAAATTATAACATATGAATACCAAGCCATTGATCTATTATGGATTAGCCCTGGTATGCGTTATAATAGCCGTAATAGTATTCCTTAAAACCATTAACTGGTGGGCACTGGTTATCCTCGTTTTCGTTATGGCTGCTACGTTGCTTATCAGGCAGGGGATTGAGGAGTCAGGAAAAAAGGGGGGTTGAGTCCCTTTGTTCCAGCGGAATATACTCCTTCGGTCCATACACATTCATGAATGCCGGTCTGATGATCCGCTTGGCTGAGAATGTGAGCTCCTCCAGGCGATGAGCGCACCATCCGGCAATCCTCGCCATTGCAAAGAGTGGTGTGTAGAGCTCCTTCGGGATGCCAATACATGAATAAACGAATCCCGAATAGAAGTCGACGTTTATACAGACGACCTTTGTCGACTGCTCTCCTTTGAATTTCCTGAATACTTCAGGTGTGATCCTTTCGACAAGGGAATAGAGCTCAAACTCATCGGACCTGCCGACTTCTGCTGCAAGCTCTCTTGCCTTCTCCTTCAGAAGGATCGCCCTGGGATCAGAAATTGTATAGACCGCATGTCCGATACCGTAAATGATCCCGGTTCTGTCATGCCCCTCCTTCCTCAGGATCTTCAGGAGATATGCTTCGACCTCTGCCTCATCCTTCCAGTCGGCTACATTGTTCTTTATATCTTCCATCATGCCCAGCACCCTCAGGTTGGCGCCCCCGTGCAACGGACCCTTCAGGGAACCAATGGCCGATGTTACTGCCGAATAGATGTCGGTTTCAGTTGAACTTGTAACCCGCATTGTAAAAGTCGAATTGTTACCGCCTCCATGTTCAGCATGAAGTACCAGCGAAAGGTCAATAAGATCAGCCTGAAGGCGGGAATAAAAACCCTCTCCCTTTATCAGGTGAAGAAAATTTTCTGCAGTCGACAGGTTCATCCGCGGGTGACGTATGGATAATGTTTTACCATGGTAGAGGTGCCGCAAAGCCTGATATGAATATGCAATTATTGCCGGGAATTTTGCAATCATGTTCAGGGATTGCTTTACCATGTTACCAACAGTAATATCATCAGCCCTGTCATCCAGTGTGTACAATCCGAGCACCGACCTGGCAAGCATATTCAGAACATCTTTACCCTTCATCGAAAGGATCATGTCCTTCGTGAAATTATCCGGAAGGCTTCTGAATGAGGCAAGCAGTGATGAAAATTCTCCTAATTCACTCTTCGAAGGCAGTTTCCCGGTTATAAGCAGATAAACAGTCTCATCAAATCCATGCCTTTTCTCATTCTGGAAGCCGTGTGTAATTGTCTCGATATCAATTCCCCTGTAGAGCAGTCTGCCTGGAACGGCTATAACTTTGCCATTCTCCTTCTTATAACCGACAACATCCCCGATGTTCGTAAGACCTACAAGTACTCCTGTCCGGTCATTGTTTCTTAAACCTCTTTTGACATCGTATTTCTCGAACAGTTCATTATCTATCCGGCAGGATTCTCTGACGGATTCCTCCAGCTTGTTAAAAAAAACTTTCTCGTCCATCCCATTCATTTATGTTAAGCGGGTTACATGTTCTTAATTATGGCATCTGCAAATTCAGATGTTTTGAGCAGGATGGCATTATCCATCAAACGGTGAAAATCGTATGTTACGTTCTTTTCCAGTATTGTTTTTTCAAGACCTTTATAAATTGTTTCCGCAGCCTGCTGCCAGCCGAGATATCCAAGCATGAGTGCTCCTGACAGAACAACAGATCCCGGATTCACTTTATCCTGCCCTGCATATTTAGGCGCGGTTCCATGTGTGGCTTCAAAAATCGCATGACCGGTGTCGAAATTGATATTGGCTCCCGGTGCTATACCGATACCGCCGACAATTGCAGCCAGAGCATCCGAAATGTAGTCGCCGTTCAGGTTCAGGGTGGCTATCACTGAATAGTCGCCGGGCCGGGTTAATATCTGCTGGAGGAAAGCATCAGCAATGATATCCTTGATTATTACCTTCCCGGCAGCTATTGCCTCAGCCTGTTTTAAGTTTGCCACTTCTTCCCCCTTCTCAGCGGCCAGCCGGTTGTACTGCTGCCATGTGAAAACCTGCCCGCCGAATTCTCTTTCCGCAAGAGCATATCCCCACTTCATAAATGCCCCTTCGGTGTATTTCATGATATTTCCCTTGTGAACAAGTGTAACCGAAGGAAATCTCTTTTCAACTGCAAATTTTATCGCCTGCCTTACCAGCCGTTCCGTACCTTCAAGAGATACAGGCTTGATTCCAAGCGAAGAAGTATCGGGAAAACGTATTTTCCTGACCCCCATTTCATTTATCAGGAAGTTTTTCAGCACCTCGGTCTGCTTATCTCCATGCATGAATTCAATACCTGCATAAATATCTTCTGTGTTTTCCCTGAAGATATGCATATTGACAAGTTCGGGTTTTTTCACAGGGCTTGGAACCCCCCTGAAATATCTGACCGGTCTGTAACAGGTATAAAGATCAAGCTCCTGACGCAGAGCTACATTCAGTGACCGCATTCCTTCTCCAACAGGGGTTGTGAGAGGACCCTTTATCCCGACTATATGCTCACGGAAGGCATCAAGTGTCTCAGGGGGCATCCAGATTCCCGTTAGTTTAAATGCCTTCTCCCCTGCCAGCACCTCCTTCCATTGAATCTTTTTCTTTCCGCTGTACGTCTTGCCGACAGCAGCGTCAAAGATCCTGACCGATGCTCTCCAGATATCAGGACCGGTTCCGTCACCTTCAATGAATGGTATTACCGGATTATCGGGAACATCCAGTCTGCCTTCAATAAATCTTATTTTTTCAGGTTTCATCTTCTGTTTTTTCTGATTAAGTTCAGGGCACTACCGGCTTTAAACCATTCAATCTGAGATTCATTATAGGAATGGTTTGCATAGATCGTCTCCTTCATACTGTTGGAATGTTGAAGGATGATCTTTATCTGCTTACCGGGAAAAAAGTCCTTAAGTCCTGTAATATCGACTTTATCATCTTCCCTTATCTTGTCGAAATCGGACTTATCCTCAAAAGTAAGTGTAAGTATCCCCTGCTTTTTAAGATTGGTTTCATGGATCCTGGCAAACGATTTTACGATGATTGCCCTGACACCGAGAAACCTGGGTTCCATAGCTGCATGTTCACGGGAAGATCCTTCACCAAAATTCTCTTCACCTGTAACAATCGATCCTAATCCCCTCTTTTTATAAGCCGCAGCCACTATTGGTACTGAGTCGTACTTTCCCGTGATCTGGTTAAGGACAAGGTTTGCCTGGTTGTTAAACCAGTTAACAGCCCCGATCATGTAGTTGCGGGAAATATTCTCCAGGTGCCCCCGGTACTTCAGCCATTTGCCTGCCATTGAAATATGATCAGTGGTACATTTACCCTTTGCCCTGATCAATAATAGAAGACCTGTCAGGTCCCTGCCATCCCATTCCTTGAAGGGGGTCAGTAATTGTAACCTCTCCGATTTTGGAATGATTGAAACTTTCCCTTCCTTTTTCTTTTTTGACGGTTTCAGTGTGATGTCTGACTGATCCCCAAAGCCCTCCGGAGGCAGAGTGAGACCCCTGGGTTCTGCGAGATTCACAGGCTTGCCATCGGAGTTAATCAATGAATCGGTAAGCGGATTGAAAGTGAGCTTCCCCGAGATAGCTATCGCAGCGGCTATCTCCGGTGAGGCAATAAAAGCATGAGTATTGGGGTTACCGTCAGTTCGTCTCGAAAAGTTCCGGTTATATGAATGGATAACAGTATTGACCGGTTTGTTTTCAGACCCTTTCCTGTCCCACTGCCCGATACAGGCTCCGCATGCATTTGCAAGCACTACTGCGCCGGCTTTCCTGAACAGATCCAAAAAGCCATCTCTTTCAACAATCTGCCTTATGAGTTCTGAACCCGGATTGATCATAATTTCAGCCTTTGCAGTCAGGTTTTCCCTTAAGGCATTTTTTATTACTGATGCAGCCCTTGAAATATCCTCATATGATGAATTTGTGCACGATCCTATCAGTCCCACTGAAACATCCTCCGGCCAGTTGTTCTTTTCAACTGCTTCTTTCATCATGGAGACCGGTGTTGCAAGATCCGGTGTAAACGGACCATTTATATGAGGTTCAAGATCTGACAGGTTGATTTCCAGATAGTTGTCAAAGTATTCCTGGGGATCATTATAGCATTCCGGATCGCCTGCAAGATGTTGCTTTACACTGTTTGCCATTTCAGCAATATCATTTCTTCCGGTTGCTGTAAGGTACTCCGACATTGATTTATCGTATCCGAAAAGTGAGCAGGTTGCCCCGGTTTCGGCACCCATATTGCAGATTGTTCCTTTTCCTGTTGCAGTAAGCGATTCGGCACCTTCACCAAAATATTCGATCACTGATCCTGTTCCTCCCTTTACCGACAGCATGCCTGTTATTTTCAGGATCACGTCTTTCGCAGAAACCCATCCGCTGAGCTTTCCGGTGAGTCTGATACCGATTATTTTGGGGAATCTGAGCTCCCACCCTATCCCTGCCATAACATCAACAACATCGGCTCCACCCACCCCTATTGCCATCATTCCAAGACCTCCCGAAGTTGGGGTGTGGGAATCTGCTCCCACCATCATTCCCCCCGGATATGCATAATTTTCCATGACAATCTGGTGTATTATGCCGGAGCCCGGTTCCCAGAAATCTATATCGTAGACAGAACTTACCGAGCGAAGAAAATCATATACTTCCCTGTTCTCTTCAAGTGCACTTTTCAGGTCGCCGGTCGCACCATTCCGTGCAATAATGAGATGATCACAGTGAATTGACGTCGGGACACTTGTACTGATTCTTCCTGCCATCATGAACTGCAGCATTGCCATCTGGCCTGTTGCATCCTGCATCGCTGCCCTCCCCGGTTTGAATTCAGCATAATCAATTCCTCTTACATAAGGGGCTGCTTCTCTGTCATTGAACAGATGGCTGTAAAGTATTTTTTCGGTCAGAGTAAGCGGCCTTTTAAGGATACTTTTTATCCGCAGTATCTTTTCAGGCAAATCATTATAGAACTTTTGTATTTTTTCAGTTTCCGGATTCATAATCAAACCTCCTCAATCTTATTGGTGCTCATGGCCGCACCTGTCCGTTTCCTTCAATTATCCATTTATATGTTGTCAGAGCCTCGAGCGCCATGGGACCTCTTGCATGCAACTTTTGAGTGGAGATTCCTATCTCGGCACCCAGACCGAATTCGGCACCGTCGGTAAACGCTGTTGAGCTGTTTACATATACGGAGGCTGCATCGGTCAGCCGGCAGAATGCCTGCTGTTTTTCAATGTTTTCAGTTATAATGGCTTCGCTGTGCTTCGAACTGTATTTTGCCACATGGACAATTGCTTCATCGAATGATTTAACTGTCTTTACTGCCATTTTGTAGGAAAGGAATTCCGTTCCGAATGATTTTTCTGTCGCTTTTTCGAGAAGCTTGTCCGGGTAATTCCCCTTCAGAACTTTATAGGCTTTTTCGTCAGCATAAATAAGTACATCAGAACCCTTGCATAATCCGACCAGCCAGGGCAGATCGGATAGACGGCTTTCGTGTATTATCAGGCAGTCGAGTGCATTGCAGACGCTCACCCTTCTTGTCTTTGCGTTGTTTATGATATTTCTTCCCTTTTCACGATCGCCATATTCATCGAAATAGGTGTGACATATTCCCGCTCCTGTTTCGATAACAGGAATTTTCGCATTTTCCCGTACATAATTGATAAGATTCTGACTGCCCCTGGGAATTATAAGGTCGACATATCCCCGTGCGTTAAGAAGTTGAACAGTTTCTTCCCTTCCGGAAGGTAACAGGTTGATAATATCCTGGTTTATACCCGATTCCTGTAAAGTTTCCTTAATAATTTTTTCAATGGCTATGTTGGAATTTATCGCATCGGATCCGCCCTTGAGTATGCATGCATTGCCCGATTTAAAACAGAGGGAGAACACATCGAAGGTTACATTCGGACGTGCCTCAAAAATTATCCCAATCACACCGAACGGGACAGTTATCCTTGTTATTTTAAGCCCGTTGGATTTGTTATATTCATATGTGGACCTGCCTGTCGGAAAATTTAATCCGGCTACATTCCTGATATCATTTGCAATATTCCTGATCCTTGCCGGAGTAAGCTGAAGGCGGTCATATTTCGGATCCGCTTTGTCCATAAGTGCAAGGTCCTTCTCATTCTCCGCAGTAATTGCGGAGATTGCAGCTTCAGTCCTGTCAGCCAGAAGCAGGAGCACCCGTTTTATGGTATCTGCGTCAAGACCTGTAAGCTCCCTGCTCGCTCTGAGAGTATTTTTAAATATTGAAGTACAATCCATTTTTATTTATTAACTTTTCTACTCCATTATAGGAAGGAAAGGGTGACGGGGAGAGGGGGAGAGGGGGTGATAAAATCATTCTCCCACTCTCCCACTCTCCCCTTCTCCCACTCCTTCTTCTCCTCAGCTCTTCTCATTAATTAGCATATAATCATAATGCACCAGCGGCTTCTTCATTTTCTCCCCCAGATACTGATCTGCCTTTTCCGAATCATACTGTGCTTTACCAAGCCCCAGTTGTTTTCCTTTCTCATCAAGGATCCGTATTATGTCGCCTTTTTTAAAGAATCCTTCAATTCTGCTGACGCCTATCATCAGGAGACTTGTCGCCTTATTGCCAAGCAGTGCTTCCTTTGCTCCCTTATTGATATAGACAATTCCGCGGGCAAATGTATCGGAATGTGAAAGCCATTTTTTTACACCGGTTTTCTTTTTATCAGCTCCGACAAAGCGGGTGGAGGGGACATCCTTCCCGCGGATGATGTCGGTGATTATCGAATCGCGCGTCCCATTGGCAATGTAAACATCGATGCCTTCTGACGAAATTTCCCGGGCTATCGAGCATTTGGTAAGCATGCCACCACGGCCGAATCCCGACTTCGATGTTGAAATATACTGACTGAGGTCTTCAAAATTCTCACCGATTTCCCTGATTATCTGTGATCCGTCGCAATTGGGTGCTCTGGTATATATACCATCAACATTTGACAGGATTATGAGCGATTCGCAATCCATCATTGATGAGATCATACCCGATAATTCATCATTATCGGTAAACATCAGCTCTGTAATGGAAATAGCATCATTCTCATTGACAATCGGAAGTACCTTATTATCAAGCATCGCGGAAATGCAGTTTTTCATATTAAGATAGTGCTGTCTGTCCCTGAAACTGTCTTTGGTGGCAAGCAGCTGTCCTGCCTGGATTCCGTATTTCCCGAACAGGAACTGGTAGTTCGACATCAGCTTCACCTGTCCGATCGCAGCCCAGATCTGCCGTGCTGAAATCAGGCTTGTCTTTTTTGATGGAGACATCCCGCTCTGTCCGGCAGCTACAGCACCGGAAGTGATCAAAATTACTTCAATACCCTGTTTGGTAAGGATAGCAATCTCCTCAACAAGCCTCAACATCCTTCCCGTGTTAAGAGAACCGTCGCTTTTTGTTATAACATTACTGCCAATCTTAACGGCAATCCTGCTGAATTTTGTCTCCGTGTTTTTCAATTTTTTACAATCAAAGCCGGTATTGGAATAAAATGTTGCAAAATTAACTGTTTTTTAGATAATTTTTTAGGGAATGAAATCTTTTTAAATATTTTTATAATATTGGTCAGCTCCGGAAATCCGAATTAAGCTATTTCTAACAGCTTTAATTTATGAATGTTAAATAAACCGCAAGTAAAATACCTTTAAACCTTTTATAATTACTAAATTGCATCAACATTTCCCCTCCTCAGCATGACAACAGAAATTCTGATTGTTATATTTATTGCAATACTGCTTTCCTATATTGTTTACCTGCATATTCAGCTCGCGAAAAAGAACGTATTCATTGAATCAACAATAAAACGTTTAACAGGAATTGAAAAAGGATGGAGTCCGGAAGAGCTGCTTAAATTCCTGTATGAAATCGGGAAAACCAAACAATACAGTAATTTCTTTGCAGATAAGCTTTTTGAGGAAAAACCGCTGAACTTTCTGCTTGAAAATTTAAAGGATTCCAAAATCTATATCCACTATACAAAAGAGGAAATTGATGCGAGGAATATAATTAAAGAGGGATTTCGTTTCGCCGATTCATTTTATAAAACTGCCCTGGAGGTATCAGGCGATAAACTCGACCTGCTTATCAAGCATAACAGCAGGAAGACTTTTGGAGATTATCTGATCATATTATGTATGTCCGACCGGATATTCAATCATTACTCGGCTAAACTTGAAATAAACGGATTAAAGGGAGTTGCCGTTGAAAATGTACTTACTGAATCGCCTCCTTTTAAAAATGAAAATGCCGATCTTGTTTACCTTCTCCCCAACAGGTTTGTCAAAGGTTACCTTAATTATCAGACAGGTGAAATTAACAGCAACCCTGATTTCAATCCATTGTACGATTCCCCGGTATTTGAAAAAAACCTGGAGTTGCTGAAAACGAGTCTGACTATCTGAAATACGGAAAATCCCATCAAAATCATATTATCATGAAACCCACATGATTGAGCCCAATCACAAACAAGTATGAAAATAATTCATTTTCAA